>OMKD01000209.1 GCA_900299495.1 Sphingobacteriales bacterium | reverse complement strand
GATCCTATGGATTGGTCCACGCCAAATGCATATGTGTATCCAAATCCGGTTTATTTTGATGCAAAATTTGAGTTTTTGAATATTCCAGATGGTTCTTATGAGCTTTCTGTGTATAACATAATAGGAAACAAAGTATTAGGGAAACAGCTTGATATTTCAGGAAGTAAGAGTATCAAAGTCGATGTATCTAATCTTTCTCAAGGGACTTATTTATACTCTTTGGAGACCAAGGATAACCGTAGATTATTTACAAAGAAGATGACGGTTATTAAACCATAATTCTGATTGATGAATTAAAAAAGCCACTCTATTTAATTAGAGTGGCTTTTTTTTATGATTTACGATGAATACCTTATCCGTTCATGGAGATTAGGAATTCTTCATTACTTTGCGTGTGAATCAGGTGCTTGCGGATGAACTCCATTGCTTCCACTGGTTTCATGTCTGCCAGGTGGTTTCTCAAGATAAGCATACGCTGTTGTGTATCCTTGTCCAATAGAAGATCATCTCTACGCGTACTTGATTTGGTAAGATCTACAGCTGGGAACATACGCTTGTTGGCGATGTTTCTGTCTAACTGAAGCTCCATATTACCCGTACCTTTGAATTCTTCGAAAATCACACCGTCCATCTTAGAACCTGTATCGATCAATGCCGTTGCAATGATTGTAAGTGATCCACCACCTTCAATATTACGAGCTGCACCGAAGAATTTCTTTGGTTTATGAAGTGCTGTTGCTTCAACACCACCTGATAGTACTTTACCTGATGCTGGAGCAACTGTATTGTAAGCTCTTGCAAGTCGTGTAATTGAATCCAAAAGGATAACTACATCGTGTCCGCATTCAACTAATCTTTTTGCTTTTTGAAGTACAATACCTGCTACTCTTACGTGGTTATCCGCTGGCTCATCAAATGTAGAAGCTACAACTTCTGCATTTACTGAACGCTTCATATCTGTAACCTCTTCCGGGCGCTCATCAATCAGAAGAACCATCATGTAGACTTCCGGGTGATTCTTTGAAATTGCGTTTGCAAGATCTTTAAGTAAGAACGTTTTACCCGTTTTAGGTTGAGCAACGATCAAACCTCTTTGCCCTTTACCAAGTGGAGTAAACAAGTCCATCGTTCTTGTAGAAAGATCTTTTGGATTAGTACTCAAATTGAATTTCTCATCTGGGAAAAGAGGAGTTAGGTAATCGAATGGAACTCTATTTCTGATCTCTACTGGATCAAGGCCATTGATTTTACCCACCTTAAGTAGTGCGAAGTATTTTTCACCTTCTTTAGGTGGACGAATTGCACCCTGTACAGTGTCTCCAGTCTTAAGACCAAACAATTTGATCTGTGAAGGTGATACATAAATATCATCAGGAGAAGTCAGGTAGTTATAATCTGAAGATCTTAGGAAACCATAGCCATCAGGCATCATTTCCAAGATACCTTCACCTTCGATAACACCATCTAAATCTATATGGAATTTAGGTTCTTCGTGAACTCTGGTATCCTCTCCTCTGTGGTTGTTATCACGGTTATTATTATCTCTGTCTCTGTTATCTCTATTGTCTCGGTCTCTATCTCTACCTCTGTTATTTCTTCTGTTGTCTTCTTTGGAATTATCTTCGTTTCTATTATTATTTCTTCTATCCTTGTATTTAGCTCTGTCTCTACGTTCTATTTCTTCAAGTGTAGAAGCTGTCTCTTTAGCAGGAGCCTCTTCGGCAGGATTTTTCTCTTCTTTAGCTGGCTTACTATTAAGATTTACAGTCTCCCAACCATCTTCACTATTTGATACTTGCTCCGCTTTCTTTTGTCTTGGAGCGTTAGCTTTTTTAGGTGCGCTTTCTTTTTTCTTTTTGGGCTTGTCGGCATTTTCTGACTTGTCCTTGCTATTTGGCTTATTCTCAGGTTCCTGCTCTCCGCTTATTGCTTGTTGATCAAGGATTTTGTAAATCAAATCCTGTTTGTTGAGACGCTTATAACCTTTTATATTTAGCTTTTCTGCAAGTTCTTTTAGCTCTGGAACGAGCATATCATTTAATTGAAGAATATCATACATGATATGGATGGTATATTTTTGTGAAATGAAAAATGTGGGTAAGAAAATAGAAATGTCTAATTAAATAATGCAGAAGGATATTTAGAGTCAATATTTCCGCAGCATTAAATCGGAGTGAATTTTCTTTCGACTATTGCAAAAGTAAGATATTTTTTAATATAAATGTTATCTTAGCCAAAAATATTTAACTCTTTTTGGGAATGGCTTAATTCATGCAAGGATTTAAGCCCTTATTTTTTATGATTTCCAATAACGCATAGAAAAACAAAGAAAAATGGTAGAGATATCAGTAATCAGACAGGACGTTGAGCGCGTTAAAGAAGGACTACGAGTTCGTAACTGGTCTGAAGAACAGATCCAGATGGTAGATCAGGTTTTAGAACTTGATGACAAGCGTAAGCAATTTCAGGGTAAGATTGATGGGTTAAAAGAAGAGTCGAATAAATATTCCAAAGAGATTGGTCAGTTATTCAAGACTGGTAAGCAAGATGAGGCATCTGCTTTAAAGCAAAAAGTAGCGGATTTTAAAGAGGAAATCAAAACTTTGGAAGAAGAGTCAAAAATCGTTGTGGAGACATTGGGTAATCTAATGTATTCCATTCCAAATATTCCAAATCCGTTAGTTCCTAAAGGAGCTACAGAAGAGGATAATGAAGTGTTTAAAGCCTGGGAAGAGGCCTTGCCTGAGTTGGGTGAAGATGCAAAACCACACTGGGAACTTGCAAAGGATTATAACCTTTTTGACATGGAGCTGGGTGTGAAGATTACAGGTGCGGGATTCCCACTTTACAGAGGACAAGGTGCTAAACTTCAGCGAGCTTTAATTAACTTTTTCCTGGATCGTGCAGAGGCTGCAGGTTATGAAGAGGTAATACCTCCCCACCTAGTAAATGAAGACTCTGCAAGAGGGACAGGTCAGTTACCGGATAAAGAAGGTCAAATGTATTATGCAGAAAAGGATGATCTTTATCTGATACCAACCGCAGAAGTACCAGTGACTAATATATTCAGAAATGAAATTTTGCCCGACACTGATTTCTCACACAAACTATGCGGATATACACCATGTTTTAGAAGAGAAGCTGGGTCTTATGGTGCTCATGTAAGAGGTTTGAACAGAGTGCACCAATTTGATAAGGTAGAGATTGTTCGTGTTGAACACCCTGATCGTTCTTATGCAGCTTTAGAGGAGATGATCGATCACGTTGCTAGCTTATTAAAAGATTTGGGACTGCCTTACAGAATACTTAGACTTTGTGGAGGTGATCTTGGTTTTACATCAGCAATAACTTATGATTTTGAGGTGTATTCTGCTGCTCAAAAGAGATGGTTGGAGGTAAGTTCAGTTTCTAACTTCGAAACATACCAATCTAACCGTTTGAAGCTTCGCTACAAAGATGGTAAGGTTAAACATTTAGCACATACTTTAAACGGATCAGCGTTGGCATTGGCAAGAGTGGTTGCAGCATTATTAGAAAATAACCAAGGAGCTGATGGAATTGAGATTCCTGAGGTGTTGAGACCATATATGGGTGGTAAGACCCATATCGCTTAAAACTTTTGGCTTTTTAGCGATTTAATTTAAATTTAAAGAACAGTTTTCATAACCATTAAAATTAAAGAGATGCAAGAGGAAATCGATATGGCTATGGATATCCTAAACGAAAGTATGGAATCCAAGCTTGATCACTTAAATAAAGAGTTGGGAAAAATCCGTACTGGTAAAGCTTCTCCGAGTATGTTGAATGGTATTATGGTGGACTACTACGGTAGTGCAACACCATTGAACCAGGTGGCAAACGTTTCAGCATCTGATTCAAAGACCCTTTCTATTCAGCCATGGGAAAAATCTATGCTTGGTCCGATTGAAAAAGCTATTTTCGAAGCGAATCTTGGATTTACGCCTATGAACGATGGTGAGATGGTTCGTATCACTTTGCCACCATTGACTGAAGAGCGTAGGAGAGATCTTGTAAAGATGGCTAAAGCTTTTGGTGAAGATACGAAAGTAAGTATGCGTTCGGCTAGACAAAAAGCAATGGATGCAGTAAAGTCAGCGGTGAAAAACGGATATCCAGAGGATGCAGGTAAAAAAACAGAGACCGATATTCAGAACATCATAAACGCATCGACTAAAAAAGTTGATGATGTTGTTCAGTCTAAAGAGTCAGATATTATGACTGTATAAAAAAAGCCCCGATTTCAATCGGGGCTTTTTTTATTTAGATTTCATCACAATGATTGGACAGATAATTTCTTCCAAAGAAATACCTCCATGTTGGAAAGTATCCTGATAATGCTTCTTATAATGATTGTAATTATTAGGATACAAGAAATACTTATTTTCCTTAGCAAAAATGTATTTCGATGAAATGTTTGGAGCAGGTAAACCCGCTTTTGCCGGTTTTTTGATCTCTAAAACATCCTTCGAATCATACTGAAGGTTTCTGCCTTCCTTGTACCTAAGGTTTGTTGTAGTATCTCTGTCACCCACTACTTTTGATGGTTGACCTACACGTATAGTTCCGTGGTCTGTTCCAATAATCAATTGAAATTCTTTGCCTTCGAGTTTTTTGATGGCTGACCAAAGCGCAGAGTTTTCAAACCAAGAATGTGTGATCGAGCGATACGCTTTTTCATCTGAAGCTAATTCCTTAAGTACCTCCATTTCTGTGCGGGCGTGTGAAAGGAAATCAATGAAGTTGTAAACGATAACGGTTAGATCATTATTCAAATAATTTGTAATGTTGTCATTGAGGTCTTTTGCAATGCTAACATTCGTTACCTTAATATATTCTGTCTTTATTCCCTCATGAAAAGTACGCTTGATCTGAAGGTCTAGTAACTCTTTTTCATAGTTATTCTTACCTTCTTTTTCATTGTCATAAACCCAGTATTTTTTATAATGCTTTTCTATGTCAGCAGGCATCATTCCTGCAAAGATTGCATTTCTTGAGTATTGGGTAGAAGTAGGGAGTATACTGTAGAAATAGTCCTCTTCTTCCATCTTGAAACCTTCCGAAAGGATGGGTTTTATCGTTTCCCACTGGTCGAATCTTAGATTGTCTAGTAGTAGGAAGATGGTTGGAATATCTTTATTTACATGAGGGAAAATCTTGTTTCTCATCAGCGTATCAGACATGATAGGTCCACTTCCGTCCTCAACCCAGTCTAAATAATTTCTTGTGATGAATTTTGAAAACTCATTATTGGCCTGTTCTTTCTGCATAGAAAGAATTTCGCCCATTTGCTCTCCACCTAAGTTGTCTAGTTTAAGCTCCCAATTGATCAGTCTTTTATAAACATCAACCCATTCTTCATAGTTAAGCCCGCCTTGGATTTCCATCATTAGATTGCGGAATTCCTGTTGGTAATCAGAGTTTACCTTATCCTTGACCAATAATTTTTTATCAATAATCTTTTTTAAGGTTAGCAGGATCTGATTGGGATTTACCGGTTTGATCAGATAGTCAGATATCTGAGAGCCAATGGCTTCTTCCATTACATTTTCAGCCTCGTTCTTGGTGATCATAACTACAGGTATATTTGGATATTCCTGCTTGATGGTTGATAAGGTTTCCAAACCGGTAAGACCAGGCATACTTTCATCTAAAAAAACAACATCAATATCATTGTTCTCTCTGATCTCATCAATTGCATCATGACCGTTAGTAACGGTCGTGACCTGATAGTTTTTTGCTTCAAGAAATTTCAGGTGTGGTTTTAACCTGTCTATTTCGTCATCTGCCCAAAGGATATTGATTTTTTCCATGAACTAAAGTATGAATTTTACGGCTTGTTAAGAATTATGGGAAAATACACATAAATGTTTCATTGAGAAAAGAATCATTCGAGAAAGTAATTTCGCATTGTAAATTAAAGAACGAAAGTGCTTCAAATTTATTTGTGCAAAAGACATATTTATTTGTTTTTCAATTGTATTTGTAATGAAAAGAATGTTTTGCAATAAAAAATAACTACTTTTGCAGCACAAATCGGACGTGGTATGATGCACAATATGAAGATTCTGAATGACCCCGTATATGGATTCGTAGGAATTCCATACAATCAGGTCTTTTCCCTAGTGGAACACCCCTTTTTTCAGAGATTAAGAAGGATAAAGCAATTGTCTTTGACTTATTATGTATATCCTGGTGCGCTTCATACCCGATATAATCATGCAATCGGGGCTTTACATCTGATGATTCAGTCCATTGAAGTGCTCAAAGCAAAAGGGGTTGAAATCAGTAAAGAAGAATCCACTGCAGTTTGTATTGCTATTTTACTGCACGATATAGGACATGGTCCGTTCTCCCATACTTTGGAGAATACACTTCTAGATATCCATCATGAAGAATTATCCTTGCACTTCATGGAGGCTTTAAATGCAGAATTTGGGGGTGATCTAGGTCTTGCCATAGCGATTTTTAAAGGAGATTATCATCGTAAATTTTTGCACCAGCTTATTTCTTCTCAATTGGATATGGATCGCTTAGATTATCTGAACAGAGATAGTTTCTTTACAGGGGTTTCAGAAGGTGTAATCGGTTATGATAGGATTATCAAGATGCTGAATGTTGTTGATGGCGAATTGGTAGTTGAGGAGAAAGGACTTTATTCTATTGAGAAGTTTCTTATCGCCAGACGTATAATGTATTGGCAGGTGTATTTGCACAAGACTGTTATGGCTGCTGAAGTTATGCTCATAAAGATTTTTGAACGTGCAAAGGTCTTATGTGCGGATGGATGGACTCCAGCTATAAGTCCAGCTTTACTACAAATTTTAAGGAATCCACTCAATAAAGAGTCTTTTAAATTAGATCGTTTAAAAAACCTAAAGGTGTTTGCGTCTGTGGATGATTATGATATTGTTATGGCTTTAAAGGTTTTTATGGATAGTGAAGACCGGATATTATCTTTTTTATCTACGAGCCTATTGAATCGTAATATCTTCCGACTTAAGTTTTCTGATGATCCTATTAGTGAAAAAGAAGTGAAAGAGTGGACTTCTAAAGCTATGGAATCTCTTGGATTTAATGAAGAAGAGGTTGCATACTTGGTGAATACAGGTATGGAGGCAAACTCAACCTATAACCGATCAAAGAATGAGATTCAGATTCTTTTTAAGGATGGTTCAGTAAAGCCAATGTCTGAGTGTTTTCACTTTAATTTCCTTCCAGGGAAAGTCGTAAAGCACTATATCGTTTATCCAAAGTTTTTGGAATCTACTCCTCTTTAAACCAGGATGCATACATAGAGTAATTGTCTGAGATTCTTTTGATCGTATTATTAAATCGGTCTTCTGAGATTTTCTTTACCTTTTTT
>OMKD01000208.1 GCA_900299495.1 Sphingobacteriales bacterium | reverse complement strand
GAAACAAGCTGGCAGATTACTAATTCAAATGGCTCTGTAGTAGCTTCAGGAGGTACTTATGCTTCTCAACCAGATGGCTCAACGCTTTCTATCGATCTGTGTCTTGTTGACGATTGTTATGACTTCACAATTTTCGATTCATACGGAGATGGAATCTGTTGTGGATACGGAAATGGTTCTTACACCGTATCTTCCGGTGGCACTACTCTAGCATCTGGAGGATCATTCACAACATCTGAGACTACTAACTTCTGCTTTGGAGGACCTCCAGCACCTACTTGTGACGATGGCATCCAAAATGGAGATGAAACTGGTGTTGATTGTGGTGGTTCAGTGTGTGCTCCATGTAACACAGGTGGAGAAATTCTTGGATCTTACTTTGAGACCGGCTGGGATGGCTGGGCCGATGGTGGTTCTGATTGTTACAGATACTCTGGCTCAAGATCTTACGAAGGTAACTATTCAATTCGAATCAGAGATAATTCTGGAACAGCATCTGCTATGACTTCTCCTACGCTTGATCTTACTGGTTACAGCAGTATTACAGTTGAGTTCTACTTCTATGCTTACAGTATGGAAAATGGTGAAGATTTCTGGTTAAGATATTGGAATGGATCTTCATGGTCTACTGTAGCTACATGGGCAGCTGGTACAAGTTTCAATAACAATACTTTCTATGTAGCAAGTGTAACTTTAGATGCATCAAATGTTAACTTTAGTTCAAATTCTGCAATAAGATTCCAATGTGACGCATCAGGTAATGCAGATCATATCTACATCGATCAAGTTACTGTAACTGCTACAGCAGGCACTCTGAATGAGACTCCAGAAATTATTACAACAATTTCTGAAACGGAGCAAAACAACCAAGTAACTCCATCTGTAGATGATTCAATGATTGACTTTAAAGTTGATACGCAGGATATCAAGGTATTCCCTAACCCTGCAAAAGACATCATCAATATTAGCTCTAACGAAGCTATCAATAACGTTAACATTCTATCTGTAAGCGGACAGGTTGTTAAGGTTCTTAATTCTACTGATTTAAATCAGGGAATTAATATTGCTGACCTTAATCCTGGAGTTTACTATCTCCTTATTGAGACTGAGGGTGAGTTTATACCTAAGAAGTTTATTAAGCTATAATTATAGCACTCAATCTCATTAGTAACTATTTGTATTTAGAGCCCGTTCCATATTTTGGAAAGGGCTCTTTTTATGGCAGTAGACTGCTTAAATTCGTATATTCTATCCATGATCTATTTGGACGCAATACAACCTGACATATTTATTGGCGACTTCAGATTACAAGAACCCATAACTACTATTACGGATGTGATACTTGGGATTTATTGCCTTTACACTGCTTATCAATTAAAAAAAATCAATACTTCTACAAAAGCTTTTAAATATTTAATAACTCATTTAATATTACTTGGAATTGCCGTACTAATAGGTGGAACATTAGGGCATGGCTTCCAGTACCTCCTCTCCCCTTCCTGGAAAATTCCGGGCTGGTACATCAGTATGATTGCTGTAATGTTCATGGAAAGATCATCAATAGAATACATCAAGGATAAGGTCAGTCATAAACTTCACAAGGCCTTACTAATAATAAACCTCATTGAATTGATTGTAATAATGGTGCTTGCCAGTATTACTCTTGATTTCTTTTGGGTAGAATTCCATTCGGTTTATGGACTACTTATTGTAGTTTTCCCATGTCACTTATACAACTACACAAAAACTAAAGATCCCGCCAGCAGAAAAATGCTTTATGGTATAGCTATTCTAGTTCTTGCGATTTTTGTATTCAACTATCCAGTAATATTGAGTATCTGGTTCACCAATTATGATTTTGCCCATACACTCATGCTACTTAGTATAATCTGCTTCTATCAGGCAGGTAAATTATTCCAAGACAATTATGAGGATTTTACATGATAAAAGAGAGCGGTATTCCACACTATTCTATTTTCGGAAATATCTAAAGGCTCGATTAAAGATATTTTTTTAGACTCTTTAAGCATACGCAAATCGTTCTGCTCAAATATTCCATTGAGCTTTTCAGCATCACCGAACATTTGCCTTAGGTCTAAGCTTTTAAAATTAAATGGCGTTGCAGTAATCACAATTCCTCCCGGACGTAAAACTCTACCAATTTCATCCACAAGTTTTTTTGGATCATTTACACGGTCGAATAAGAAGCAATTGATAATACAATCTATTGAAGCATCTTCTAAAGGTAAATCCTCTGCACTGGCCAAACAGAATTCAATATTAGCATTTCCGTTAAACTGAAAACTTTCATTAACCAGGCCAAATGGCTCAAATGAATATTCAATAGATTTACCATGGACAAATAGATTTTGGGCATTTTCCAGAAAACGTTTACTGGTATCACACCCGAGATAATGGTCAAAGGCAAAGAGATTGGACATACGATACAACTCCGAACCTATTCCACAGCCTAATTCAAGCATTACTTTACCCTTACTCTGAAAGTGTGACATGGTATCCTGTATGTCTAATCGTAAGACCTCATACATATCATTCTTTAAATGAATAAAAGCCTGTCGTTGTAAGAAATCATAGCGCTCATATGGATCATAGGCCATTTGTTGCTCATCTTTTTCATAAAACAACTTTACACCTGATTTACTTAGCGACGAAGAAGCAAAACCTAAATTACTCATTATCAATGCAGTTTACATTAAGTAAATATTCTATTGACATCATGTTTAAGATTCTTTTACAAAAGTTTTAAAACCGCTTCATACTAAGGTTACATCCCAAGAATAGTTTTGAGGAAAATTCTCTAATATGAAACAATTAGTACTTTCAGCGTTTTTTATGCTATTCATTTCAGCTTTGTCCTTTGGACAATCAGCAGTCTTGACTGGTAAAATTACAGACTCTAATGGTCTTTCACTACCAGGAGCTACAATTATGTTAGATTCTCTTGATAAAGGAACAGTTTCCGATAACTCTGGAGATTTTCTGCTTACAAAATTACCCAATGGCCCTGTAAAAATCACAGTAAGCTATCTTGGATATCAAACTCAAATCATCGATGCTGAATTGAGTGAAGAAAAGACAAATGAGATCATGATCAACCTGGAAGAAGGGTATGTTATGGGCTCAGAAGTGGTAATTCTTGGTGACCGCCTAAGAGGACAAGCCAAGGCACTCAATCAGCAGAAAAACAATATGAACATCACAAATGTAGTAGCTGCTGACCAAGTTGGTCGTTTTCCAGATGCTAATGTAGGTGATGCAATGAAAAGAATCCCAGGTATCACTATGCAGGGTGATCAAGGAGAAGCAAGAAATATCATCGTAAGAGGTATGGCTCCTCAGCTCAATTCAGTTACATTGAATGGTGAGCGTATCCCTTCAGCGGAAGGCGATAACCGTAATGTACAGTTGGATCTAATCCCTGCCGATATGATTTCAATGATCGAGGTAAACAAGGCAGTGACACCAGATATGGAAGGTGATGCTATCGGTGGCTCTGTAAATCTAAACACGATTGCACCTACCTCTGGTCTTCGTGTTTCAGCTACAGCTGGTTCAGGTCTTGCGTTCATTTCGAATAAGCCTATCGGGAATGGTTCATTGATAATCGGAAATCGTATTGCCAATGATAAAATAGGATTTGTAATTTCTGCTTCAGGTAACTATGTAGACTATGGATCACATAACGTAGAGGGAGAATGGGAAAACGAAATTGAAAGTCCTTTGACAGGTGAGGATATTGAGGTTGCTCCATATTTAGGTGAGATGGACATCAGAAAATACGAGGTTGCTCGTTTCCGTCGCTCAACTCAGGCAAACTTAGATTTCAAACTTAATGAAAACCACACCATTTTTGCTAAAGGTATGCTTAACTGGAGAGATGACTGGGAGAACAGATACAGAATGCGTTACAGAAAGATTGATCCAGTATTCCAAGATGGCACAGAAAACATCATTGGTTGGGAAGGTCAAATCAGAAAGCAAACTAAAGGTGGTATAGATAATGACCGAAATAAGAACACAAGATTAGAGGACCAGAGAGTATTGTTTGGATCCCTTTCAGGTGAGCACCTTTTCGGAAATATCAAAATGGATTGGGGAGCTACCTTATCCAGAGCATCAGAAAACAGACCAAACGAGCGCTATGTGCGTTATGAAATGGGTGATGCAATCCCTTTCACTACTGACTTCGAAAATACTGAATCACCTTTCATTGCTGCTGCAAATGCAAGTGATATCACTTCTGATAAATTTGCTCTAGATGCATTAGAGGAAGAAAACAAAACTACATCAGAAGAAGATTTTAATGTAAAATTGAATATTGAAATTCCAGTAGCGATTTCTGGAAACGATGGAAATATAAAATTTGGAGGTCGTTACCGTTCAAAAGATAAAGTAAGAACAAATTCATTTAATGAATTTTCTGCATTGACGGCTAATTATGATAATATGAGTTTGGTGCCTAATGCTGATTACACAGATCCATCATATTTAGCAGGTGCTCAGTATGAATCAGGAATCTTTGCTACACCTGAATTCTTAGGTGCCCTTGATCTTTATAATACAGCGCTTTTTGAAAATGAAGATGCACCATCTGAGTATCTTCCTGTAAATTATACTGCAACAGAACAAGTAACTGCAGCGTACGCCATGTGGACACAGGATCTTGGTGATAAATTACAGATGCTGGCAGGAGCACGTTTAGAAATGACTGATATTGATTACACAGGTAATATCACAGAGGAAGGTGAAAATGCAACACCAATTGTTGCATCGAATAACTACGCTAACTTTTTACCTGGTGTTCATATGAAGTACAACTTCACAAACAATTCGAATCTTCGCTTAGCTTGGACGAATACATTAGCTAGACCAAACTACTATGACCTAGTACCATACAGAGATGTTATTCCAGAAGACGAGGAAGTATTCCAGGGTAATGCTAATCTAGTACCTACTGAATCAATGAACCTTGATTTAATGGCAGAAAACTACTTCGAGTCCGTTGGTCTAGTTTCTGCAGGTATGTTCTACAAGCAGATCGAAAACTTTATCTATACTCAACAACTTACTGATACAGAAACGGGATTTGACTTGTTTCAACCTACAAATGGAGGAACTGCAAGCCTAAGTGGATTTGAAGTAGCTATCCAGAGACAGCTTGACTTTTTACCTGGATCATTAAAAGGTTTAGGAATCTATGCAAACTACACATACATTAGATCAACTGCTACAGGTGTTAGAAATGAAGATGGTGAAGAGCGTGAGGTAAACCTTCCAGGGACTGCTCCGCATATGGTAAACGCATCACTTTCTTATGAAAATGAAAAATTCATTGCAAGAGCATCTTTAAACTATGCACATGAATACATTGACGAACTAGGTGGCAACGAATTTACAGACAGATACTACGATCGTCAATTGTTCTTGGACTTCAATGCATCTTATGCATTTACTCCAAACTTCCGATTCTATGTTGAGTTAAACAACATCACAAATCAACCGCTACGTTACTTCCAAGGAGAAAGATTACGTACTATGCAGGTTGAGTACTACAACATGAGACTTCAGGCAGGTTTCAAGTATGACTTATTCAGAAAATGATTAAATTTTCTTATATAATTTTCGTCCTTTGCCTGTAAAACGCAGGCAAAGGGCTTTTTTATAAATACTATACAGACATGAGATATTCATTAATAACACTGATTTTATTGGCACTTTGTGCGTGTAATAAAGTAGATAGAATTGAGCCTATTTTAAAAACGGATGTAGTTCCCCACGATTCAGACGATCCAGCTATTTGGCTGCACCCAACTGACTTATCTAAAAGTTTAATTATCGGATCTGATAAGGATGAAAAAGATGGTGGAGTATATGCATTCAACCTTCAGGGAAAGCGTATTGATAGCTTATCACAACGAAATATGCAGTATCCAAATAATGTAGATTTGGCCTATGGCTTTATTCTGGGTTCAGATACAATCGACATAGCCGTTTCTTCTGAAAGAGAGGCAAATGCAATCAGATTTTATAGTTTACCTGACATGGAATTCATTGATAATGGAGGTGTTCAGGTTTTCGAGGGTGATAAACCTGCGTTAAGAAGACCAATGGGTGTTGCTTTTCATAAAAACCCTCAAACAGGTGCATTCGAAGTATTTGTTAGTAGAAAAGTAGGTCCAAAAGAAGGTTACCTTGGACATTATGAGATTTTCTCTGATTCAACAGGGATATTAAAATCAAAAGAACTTAGAAGACTTGGAGCATTTTCAGGTGGTGGAGGCGAAATTGAAGCTATCGCTGTGGATGATGAGGCACAAATCGTTTACTACTCTGATGAGGCTTGTTGTATACGTGCTTACAGCACTAAAGTTGACCAAAACGAAGAACTTTACGCATTTGGTAAGGACAAATTTACGGAAGACAGAGAGGGAATTGCAATCTACAATGACGGAAACAATAAAAAGCTTATCATTTCCAATCAACAGGAATTAGCGTTCAATATCTACGCTGTAAACGAAAATGAGGAACCTAAATTTGAGCAGATCGTATACCTATCTACGCATGAAACAGATGGATGCGAAGTAAGCACTACTCCACTTCCTGGCTTCCCTAATGGTATTTTTGTAGCGATGTCCGATGACAGAACCTTTCATTTGTACGATCTTCAGGAAGTTTTGTCGGGAAATGTAAGTAAAGAGTAAAAAAGAGATTAATATCTTTTTTTTTAATACTCTCTAAAACCTTGTTAGGTCTCATGGGGTTCTATGCATGTAACTATGAATTTAAAATGATTCTTGAAACCACATACGAGACTAAGGAGATTAGAAAGGAAATTAATGACTTCATTGGAAAGCCTTTCAGTTTGATGGATGCTATAAAATTAAAAGGTATAGGCTCTAAACGTATGGTCGTGCGTGAATTCAGTCCAAACATGATTGATTATAAACAATCAAATAGTGACAGACAATTCATCAACATCGAACTAAGAAGCCAAGGAATCATTGTTTATATCCGTAAAAATTATAGACATTTTGCATGGATGATTCCTTACCATCAGTTGGCAATCTATAAAACAGATAGTCTAAATATTCATGCTCAAGGTCGCTATATAAAAACGACAAATGGATTTTCAAATAACATGAAATTCCTTGAAAAAATGCTGGACATGAGATTAGCATACATGAAAGATCATGAATTACCATTTTAAAAAAATGAGGATAGCATAGCCATCCTCATTTTTTTATTAATTCCATTTAGAGTCATACTTACTAGCCTTCAGTATCTCCTCAGCATTTCTAAACTCAATCAAATCTTTGATTGCCTGCTCTTTGTTTTTAGCCTCAGCATAATAATTCCTGGCAACCACATAACCTATATAATAACCAAGATCTGCTGGTTTATCCTCAAATCGTCCGTAATTATACAGCCAATCCTCCAAATCATCTTCACACATGGCGTCCTTGAATGAATTCCATAGTTCTTCTTCATGCTGATCACCAAATTCGACCAAATTTGCATTGATTTGCTCTCCAACTAGATATTCTCCAACAAAATCACAGAAACCTTCAGAGAGAGATGCATGCAATAATTGACAGGTTTGCTCCGCAATATCCAAATCATTAGGTTGTTGGGTGTGCACACATTCGTGCGCAACAATATTTCTTATTTTCTGGCTTATATCTCCTGCATAATTCAAGTGCGGAATTAATTGATTGAAAGGAGGATTTTTAAATTCTGAAAGATCTGTTTTAGCGGTAGAACAAGTAATCTCTGAACCAATCAATACATAATCATCTGTAACGGTTCCTCCAGTATTGAGCGTACCAATAAGAAAGCAGACTTTGAAAGGTTTAAATCGGCTGTAAACCTTTTCAAAACGATTAAAAACATACTGTACATCCTTTTCGGATTCAAAAACCACATCTGTATTTTCTCTTAAAGAAGCATAGAACTTAGGAAACATTCTAAGGGCTTGTACATAATTAAATGCATTGGTCTCGGGACGAACTTGCATAAACTGTTTAAAGCCATCTGTTGCACGATCAATATAAAGTCGCTGTATCACTTCTATACTATCCTCCAACGTTGACACATCTGCTAATGCATCGTACGCTTCCCAAAAATTTTGAATATCTAATGTTTGTATATTCCTCCTATTTTCCCTTGAAATTTTACGTTGATCTTTTTTCCATCTTCGAGCAAATTCTTGTTCAATCTCATTGAAACGAATATCTATCTGACCGCCCTCAATGAAATCCTGATCTTCGAATGGATAAATATGTATTTTAATAAGCTCATTCTCCTTGGCTTTAAAGGTATATGATTCTGTTCCAAATGAACCACTGGGGCTGTCAACCTCAGCAATCAAATTATTCGACGAATCCTTAATATTTAGCACGACATCCAAACCTCTCTGATTAATATCAATCTTGTAAATATTACCGCGCTTAGCTTGAATAATGTAGTTATTGCCTTCTGGCTCAACCTTCACCTCGGTAGTACGTCCTGTATTTAATAAAGTCTGAGCTGAAAGAAATGATAGATTAGACAAAAAGATGATTAATAGACAAAGTGTTCTCAATTGTTTTAGTTTTCATTTTTAAATACTTTAATGACCAATACATAGACCATATGTTGCACTAAAAAAATTATTTTTTAAGTATTTAAAAACTAACAATCCATAAAATTATTATCTATCAGCTGTTTAGATCAAAAAAAAGGTTAGCTACATTTTTGCTCCTACCAAGTGAAATTGCAGACAAAAAAAAGGAAAGCATTATCTGCTTTCCTTTTAAACTTAAATCTAATCACTAATCATTTTTTTGTCTATTCGTCGGATTTAATTTGATTGGGATCCGTTTGCTATATTTTTCTTTATGTTCTTAATTCAAATGTATGACGATTTCCAAGGCCATACTCTAAAGGATTTAATAATGCGCTGTTAATAATTGTTAAAAAATCAGCTTCCTTTCATAGTACAAATATAACTAAAAAAAGTAAAAAAACTACTGATTATCAGTTAATTACATCCATTTTCCGAAAATTAAAAATTTTGAATATTCATTTTTTCAGCCTTTAAACATCAAAAAATCCTTATATAACAAGAGTTTCAGCCTTTTATTCATTTCGAGCTCGCAAAAAGCATAAGAAAAGATTTTTTTTACAAAATGGACACATGAACTATTTATCAGGACCCCACCTGTTAATATTTCTTTAAAAACCAGCTGGTTATATTAACATTTCATTTGGTTGATTTGAATAAAAATTTTCCTTTTTGGACAAAAAAAGAGGACTTTCCTGATAGGAAATCCTCTTTTAAAATAAAATAGCTTGAAATAGCTTAAAATTTATTGGAACAAGACTGAACTTTTTTCTTCAAAACATCATTAGAGTGAAATCATTAAGTGGATATAATAAATACCACAATTTTTAACCATTAAAATAGCTTTATGATACACCCTAATACAGTCTTAAAATTTATAGATGAAACCATAGGCTACGGTGTTTTTGCTAAGAGTTTTATTCCCCAAGGTACAATAGTGTACGTTAAGGATAGCTTAGAGCGAGTGGTCACTCCTCAAAAATATTTAGAGCAAGATTATGAAATGCAGGAAATGATCGAAAAGTATTCCTACAGGGATGAGCATGGCAACCGAGTGATTAGCTGGGATTTTGCAAAGTATGTCAACCATTGTTG
>OMKD01000207.1 GCA_900299495.1 Sphingobacteriales bacterium | reverse complement strand
GTAAATACTATACAGGAGCAACTAGATGCTAATTTCATCAATCAAAGTACAAGCTTCAAGTTTGCATGGGTGCTTAAAGAACGTTTGATATCACGATCCAATATTACACATCAATACTATAATGGACTTTCTGACAATTTGAATCAAAGTTTCTTCCTTTGGTCAGCAAGTATAGGATTAAAAATGTTAAAGGATCAACAAGGGGAATTAGCGATAGAAGTCTTTGATATTTTAAATCAAAATCAAGCAATCGTCCGAAATGTAACAGAGGTCTATTTTGAAGACGTGCAGAGTAATGTACTCCAACAATTTTTCATGTTGAGCTTTACCTATAACTTTAAAAACTTCAATACGGGCAAACAAAAAAGTAAAAAGCCTGATTGGAATAGAGCTTATCCATATGGAAGAGGCTAAAATAAAAAGAGAACGAATGATTGTATTCGTTCTCTTTTTTTGTAGCCCCGCTAGGAATCGAACCTAGATCTTGAGCGCCGGAAGCCCAAATAATATCCATTATACTACGGAGCCATTTAAGTCACAAATATAAAAAAGATATCGAGCTAAAAAATATATTTTTCCAAAGGTGAGTACCTGTACATTAGATACAATTGATCTTTTTGTCATTAACTAGAACGTAAACATTCAACTTGATCGTTGGATTTAATGAATGTATTACTGAGCAATGTTGATCAACCACTTTCTTAATTACCAAAACAATCTTCTCCTCCTTGATTACTCCATTACAGCTAATTTCAATGTTAATGGCATTAAATGCCTTTGGAGGTTCAGCATCCCGTTCACCATTTACACTTACCTTTAGACCATTCAGATCTAACCTCATCTTTTTGGTTAAATTGAGAATATCTATAGACAGACAAGCACCAAGCCCAGATAGCAGTAATTCCATTGGACGCAAACCTTTAGTATCTTTCTGATACTCCTGACTAACACCAATGAGTATCTCTTCCGATCCATTACTAGAAGATAATTGAAACCCCTGATTAACTTGTTGTACTTTGACTTTCATAAATCATCATTAAAATAATTTTACAAATTCATTTGGGATAACAAAATGAAAAGAAGAAAAGGATGATTAATGCTTCTTTGCAATTTTATTTCTTATCCGGGATAGCGACTGAGGTTTTACCCCTACATAAGAAGCGAGCACATTAAGGGGAATTCTTTGCAAATACTTCTCATAATGTCTTTCGAACTTTTGATAGCGCTTTTCGGCGGAATCCAATACCAGTTCATCTATTCGTTGTTGTGATCTAATATAGCCATTGAGAATCAAATGATAAAAATATCTTTCGAATTTGGAGGAAATATTACACAAATGTTTAAAACGGTCTATTGTAATACAACGATACTGCAGTGTCTCCATTACCAAAATGGAACGACTACTTGGATTACCAGAAAAAAAACTTTCTAAATCTCCAAACCAGTACCCTTCAAAAAAAAGGTGTTGTACAACCAGATTCTCTTTTTCACCCATCATGAAGGAATACAAACTACCTAGCTCGACGAAACATATCTTATCCGCTACTTCTCCCTGTTCTAAAAAGAATGAATTCTTCTCCGCCGATTTACTTTCAAAAGCAGCATCAATAGGATTCCATTCCTCGTCAGTTAATGGTATGAATCTTTCTATACTCTCTTTTAATTTAGCTTTTATCATATCCTAGCTCATTATTAGCTATAAATTAGACATTTTTTAATATAAAATTTTTGGTGTTCGGTCTGTCAAAAAATTGTTTTCTCAAGTAATTAAACTTAGTAAATCTTAAGTTGAGTTTGATTTCATTTTAAAAGAATATAAATTTTTTTTTTACCCAAATAACTCATTATGAAAACTAATTTAATCAAAGGTCTGATCTTTGGCTTTACCCTTTTGCTGTTTGTCACTCCTAACACTTCATCTGCTCAATTCAATTCTGGTAAGAAATTACGAGGACCAGATCCAACAACAATTACTTCCAATTTCACAACTATCGACTATACTGCGCACCTTAACGGAGCACACACGATTAAATGGATGTTTGATGGACTTGAAAAAGTAGGATCTTTCACTGTTATGGTGAGTGATGATGATGTAAACTTCTCTGACTACAAGGATATTACTACTTCAGGTTCTGCGCCTAACACAAGTAGATTCTTCACAGTATATATGGATGAGTTTGTTGGTAGCAGCAAGTTTATCAAATTAAGGGCGAATTACGGAGATGGAACATTTGAAGATTCTGAAAGTAGAGAGGTATTGTTTTATGCTTCCAAAAAGACTGAAATCAGTACTTGGCCAAATCCGGTTATGGTTGATGTACAAATTGCAGATATTGATATCAATGCAACTGATTTGATCATCTATGACCAGCAAGGCAGTATTAAGCGCACCGAGCGTGTCAATCCAAACGAACCTACTAAAAACCTGAACTTATCTTCTTATAAAACAGGATTTTATCATATCATCCTGCTAGACAACAACGGAAGGTTGATTCAAAGCAAACGAATATTTAAACAATAAAAAAAAGCCCTGTCTGACGACAGGGCTTTTTTTTTGTGATCCCGCTGGGGCTCGAACCCAGGACCCCTTGATTAAAAGTCAAGTGCTCTACCAACTGAGCTACGAGATCGCCGTAAATATCTTTCATTTTTCAAGTTGTGATCCCGCTGGGGCTCGAACCCAGGACCCCTTGATTAAAAGTCAAGTGCTCTACCAACTGAGCTACG
>OMKD01000206.1 GCA_900299495.1 Sphingobacteriales bacterium | reverse complement strand
TTTGGGTTGGAGCAAAACCGGGGATTTATATGAGCTGGGCAGACTGCCAAAAACAAGTAGCAGGCTACCCTAAAGCCCGATACAAGTCCTTTGAATCAAAATTAGAAGCTGAACTTGCCTATAAAAGGGGGGTTAGCCCATCCACAAAAAGCACGAAGCCCAAAAGCTTAAACAGTCGTTCTAATATAAACTATATGAGCATATCTGTAGATGCCGCCTGTAGTGGGAATCCTGGCAAAATGGAATATCAGGGTGTAGACACCAAATCTGGTAAACAGTACTTTCATTTTGAAGCCAAATTAGGTACAAATAATATTGGAGAATTTCTGGCTATCGTCCATGGACTATCTTTTCTCAAAAGACAAAATTCGCCAAGAGCTATATACACGGACTCAAAAAGTGCTATGAGTTGGGTGAAAAACAAAAAATGTAAAACAACTCTTGAACGAAACACACAAACAGAAGAGTTATATAATTTGATAGAGCGGGCTGAAAACTGGCTCAAGCAGAATACCTACAAAACAGAAATCCTTAAATGGGACACAAAATCCTGGGGCGAAATTCCAGCAGATTTTGGTCGGAAATAATTTACTATGCTGGAAAGTTGGACAACTATAGTTTCTAAAGAAATACTGGAAAGAACTTATGATAATCATAGTCTGAGACATAGTATTACCGTATATCAGAAGCCGAAGTTCAAACTCAAAAAAGAACGTATTGCACTTATTGGTTGTAATGATGGTCTTTTAGATGCGGTCCGTCCAATTCTATATAATTTTGCTGGAAACTTCGGAGATAAGCAAATAGTAGACCTGGGGAATTTTAAGAGTCTAAATCCAGATCACAATCTACAGCTCATTAAGGATTTGATCGATGCAAATATTACTCCAGTAATCGTATCGTCAAATGCAACCCACCTGCATGCACAAATAATAAGCTACCTGAAAAACAAGAAAAAAATTCATTGTAGCATAATTGATGAATCAATTCCAGATAAGGCTCAGGGTTTGGTGGATAATCGTGTTTTATTTCCAGTAGCAACGAACAAAATTCTTTGGCCGGATCAATTCAAAGTAATTGGTATTCAAAAGCATCAAACAGCTGCAAAGAAAATACAAGAAGCAGAGGGAAATAACCTAAGGCTTATCCGTCTAGGGAAGCTTAAAAATGATCTGACAAGTGCTGAGCCTTTACTTAGAGATACAAATATCCTAGGCTTCAATGCCCGAGTTCTAAAATCCAGTGAAACCAATGATAATAGTAATACTTCACCCTCGGGCTTGAATATTGATCAGGCTTGTCAGTTGATGCGTTACGCTGGCATAAATGAACAAATCCAATTCGTAAATATCTTTGGATTTGACGACACCTTTTCTCCAAGACCCTTGACTGCACAGTCTATTGCGCAATTACTTTGGTATTTTCTAGATGGATTCTTTGATCAAAAGGGAGATTATCCAATAGATAAGCGCAAACTAAAGTCTTATGTGGTAGATCTTAAACACGACAATTTGAATATCTGCTTCTGGAAATCCAAAAGATCGGGAAGATGGTGGGTTGAAGTTCCACGCACAAAACGAAGAACAGTACTCATGCCTTGCTCTCATAAAGAATATGAAAGTTGTGCAGCTGGAATTCTGAGTGACCAGTTACTAGAAATATTTGAATCTGTTTAATTAATCCTCCAATAATCGTTCTAATCCAATTGATCTTGATCCTTTTAAGAGTACAGCTTTCCCCTTGATTGGGGTTTTGTCGAACCATACCTTAACTGAAGCTACCTGATCAAAATGCTTAAAACCGACCGGTAAAGATACCCGTCCAAATTCTGGACCAACTACTACACAATCAACATCAAGCGTACTTACAAAGTCCACAAGATCCTGATGGGCTTTTAGGGAATAATCCCCAAGTTCTTTCATATCTCCCAAAATGAGTAGCTTCTCCCCTTTTAGACTCTTGTAAAATGAGTCAATAGAAACTCGCATGCTGTCAGGATTAGCATTATATGCATCCTTGAAAATTCTGGCACCATTATAGTCTACAAGCTGAGATCTGTTATTTGAAGGGATATAAGTACCAATTGCCTCTTTAATACCTACAATGTTTACCTTAAAATAATGTCCTATAGCAACGGCTGCTGCTATGTTCTGAGCATTATAGGTTCCTTGTATATTGGTTAATAAAGCATGCAATTGCAAATCTTCATCTAATAATTCAATTTGTATAAATGGTGCTACTGATTTGACTTTGGTCTTATAAAAATTGGATTCCAAATCCTCAACGAGCCCGTAGGCTATCTTTCTGCTTGTTTTTGAGGAAAGGTCTACCAAATTTGGATCAGCTATATTATAAAAGAAGGTACCAGCGTGTTTCACCAGGTAGTCTAACAACTCTCCTTTTCCTTTTTTCACCCCTTCTGGACCTCCAAAACCTTCTAGATGGGCTTTTCCTATATTTGTAATCAACCCATGACTTGGTTTAGCTATGGAACAAAGAAATTCGATTTCCTTTTGATGATTTGCTCCCATTTCTATGACAGCAACCTCATGCTTTTCTTCAAGTTGAAGAAGCGTTAAAGGAACACCGATATGGTTATTGAAATTCCCCTTAGTATAATGTGTATTATAGCGTTTAGAAAGTGTCCTAGCAATTAACTCCTTAGTTGTGGTCTTTCCATTTGAACCGGTGAGGCCAATAACAGGAATATGAAACAAACTTCTGTAGTCACTTGCCAGGTTCTGTAAGGCGGTCAATCCGTCTTTAACCAGAATACAATTCTCAGGAAGCGCATAATCTTCTTCATCTACAACAGCAAAAACAGCACCTTTTTTCAATGCATCCTGCGCATATTCATTACCATTGAAACTTGCCCCTTTCAAAGCAAAGAAAATAGAGTTTGGAATTATATTCCTGCTATCGGTAGATACTTTCCTGTATTCCAGGAATGTCTTTAGAATTAGATCTCTGTTAGCTTGGTTCATAAAACGATGGGTGTTTCTAGTTTTCTTAGCAAAGATACTTTGGAAAATTCAAAAAAAAAGTCCTTTCGTTGAGCGAAAGGACTTTTTAAAGGCAAGATCAGATTATTTATATCTTCTCTTAACTTTTGATTTTTTAACGTTAAACTCGTTTCCACCTTTCTGTGAAGTTACATCAGGAGAACCAGTTCTTGTCATTGCACATCTGAAACCAATTGTACGGTCAGATTTATCTTCTTCTTTAAATCTTCGTGCACCTGGAGATAACCAATAAGCTCTGTCAGCCCAAGATCCACCTTTGATTACACGAGATTTGTTAGAGATAAGTGTTGCCACACCGTATTCATAGATAGACTTAGACTGCTCATCGCCATCTCGGTAGTCATGTACCATACCTTTTCGGTAATTTTCACGATTAGCAGCTTCTTCATCTGTTACATATCTGTATTGGATACGACCTAAAGAATCTTTTTCAACAATCTCACCATCTTCCATAACCTTAGTTTGGAAACGGTTACCACGGTAAGAGTTTAGATCTTGATTATCTACATCAGATAGTGCAAGTGAAGTCATTGGACGATAGATATCAGCTACCCACTCTGAAACGTTACCAGCCATGTGGTAAAGTCCAAAGTCATTAGGCATTGAAGTTCTTACCGGAGCTGTGATGTGAGCACGGTCATTCAAACGACCTGACATACCCATGTAATCACCATCTCCTTTCTTAAAGTTAGCAAGAATTCTACCTTGGTATTGATCTCTTCTTTGATATCTAACCGTATTTCCATCCCAAGGATATAGTCTACGATCAGTGATATTCTCATGAAGTTCAGATTCCATATTTCCAATAAGAGCTAGAGCAGCATATTCCCACTCAGCTTCTGTTGGAAGTCTGTAAGAAGGAAGTAAGATACCATCTTCGAAACGAACTGGACGCTCGCCACCAGTGGATTTATCTTCCAAATTCTTACGTACTGATCCTTGATACTGACCTAACAAGTAAGCTTCAGTATTAAAGTTATCAGCATCCCTTTGTTCTGGATTTAAGTTTAGAATACCCTTCTCAACTAGAATCATCTCGTTAGTACGATCTGTTCTCCAGTTACAGTATTCACCAGCTTGTAGCCAGTTAACACCTACTACCGGATAATCGTCATAAGCAGGGTGACGGAAATAAGTTTCAACGAATGGCTCATTGAATGCTAATTCCTCACGCCATACCAATGTATCTGGTAAAGCATTCTTCCATACATCTGGGTAATTTTCGCCGAATACGCGATCCAGCCAGAAAAGATACTCTCTATATGCAGAGTTTGTAACCTCTGTTTCATCCATGTAGAAAGATGATACAGTTACTCTTCTTGGAACATTATTCCATTCATAAGTAACATCTTGCTCAGTTAGACCCATTGTGAAGGTACCACCTTCAATCAATACTAGGTTCGGACCTGTAGCTTGTCCTTGGTAATCGAGTTTTTCAAAACCACCCCATTCCTGATCATTATACGCCCAACCAGTAGTGGCAGAACGTTCCTTAGGGCCACATGATGATAATGCAACCACAGCAAACAGAAATAATGGGCTTAACTTCAACAGATTCTTCATTGCTAAAAAGCTTTTTTACTATTAAAAGACGAACAAATATAGTGATTTTTTAATCGTACAAAATATTTCGTAAGCAAAAGTCCAAAAATTACAGAAAATAATTATTGCAATTACTCGTTTACAGCTAATTATATTATCTGAATAATTGCAAACAATCTATCGAATTGTATTTTTTAGCTTTGTTTTTAAAATATTCGCTTTGATCAAACCTAAAAGAAACCGCAATTTCGTGAGCACCTCCTCCTGAGTATGCCTGTAAAGCAGATACCGTGTAGTCGTAAGAGTACCCTAATTTGAATACTCCACTTTGAACACCTAACATAAAAACAGCAGCATCTGCATTGGTCCAGGAGTATCTGTACCAGACACCTCCGAACACAAATGATGAACTAATATAAGCACCAGCATTCACTTGTCCAAAATCTCCTTGCTTAACTATGAGTACATTCGGAGAAATAAACGAGTCTGATTTTCTTTTATTGCCCTTGTTAAAATTGATTTGTGTCCCGAATTGTGCAGACACCATCAGAGGTACTCCATTACTTAATCGGTTTTCGTTAAGTAAAATAACACCATCGTTACCACGATTCATATGTCTTAGTGACAATCCTGCATATACTGTTTTGGAAGCAAACAAAATTCCGGAAGAAATATCAAAATAGTTAGCCTGAAGACTTTCTGGCCTTTGCTCCTCAGAAAAACTTTGATCTGCCACTGATCCAGTAATGGGATCTATTTGATCTAGGAAGACGTATTTATCCCAATCATAAAATTTTTGTCCAAATCCAACTTCTGTACCAAAGCGAACAGACCAGTTATTTCTCATATTTAATTGATAGGAATACATCCCCTTAATCTCAGAGGTAGAAATAAACCCTTCTCCCTGTATATCTGACATCACATATAATCCAAGTCCACTTTTAGCTTCTCTGAAATAAGTATCGAAACTTGCTGCATAGGTCTTATACGCGTCAAAAGAAGGCCATTGAAATCTACTCTGTAAATTTATCCTTGGTGCTCCAACACTTCCCGTAAATGCGGGGTTCAGCAGTGTTGGAGAAGCATAAAACTGAGAAAAAACGGGGTCCTGTGCTTTTGCAAAAGAACAAATACAAAGGATAAAAACAACAGATAATATAGTTCGAATCATAGTATGCTTATATTTGTCTATGGCATAATACCAATTTGACGTTTTAATATATTAATGCAAAAATTAAAAAACACAGTTCAAGACTATAAATTTTAGGATTTGACCACAAAAAGCAAAATAGTTGTTAAAATAGCAAACTTAAAACTTTAGTATTGACCATATCGTTTTGGTGTCAATAATCAACTAATTATACCTAAAGTCTAAATATGAATTCAGTTTATTCAAAACTCTCCTTTCTTTTAACCCTGATCATGTGCATTTATATAAACCAAATCAGTGCACAGGAAGTTTTAAACGAACCCATTCAGTTAAATTGGGAAAAACAACAAATTGATATCAATCAAGGTGATTTAAGGGTTGATGACGTATATGCTTTTGAAAAAGGGTGTAGAGAAGATGACCTTCTTCACATCCCTTACTTAAATTACCTTATCGAAGTTCAGAGTCCTGGAGATTTAAAAGTATACTTAACTGAATTAGAAACTGAAACACTAGATATTGACTTAGGTGAGAAACTGGATAAATTAAAGGATGATTATGGTATCAAGCATTCTATAGAGAGGAATGGTAATAAATATTACGCACGCATCAACATCCTCCCAGCAAAAAGCACTGGTGGAAGCATTCAAGGGCTGAAAAAAGGAACTATACAGATTATTTTAAATCCTAAATCAGCAACCGTAAAAAGAGGCCCCACCAACTCAAATTCAAAGCTTAGCACAGGTACATGGCATAAATTCTCCGTTAATAAATCAGGCATATTTAGATTAAATGCGGCTTTTATACAAACCGAATTCGGAATAAATCCTGCTGATATAGATCCTAAAAAAATAAAACTATACGGACACGGAGGTGGAAGACTTCCAATCCTAGCAGGTGCTTACACAAAAGATGATTTACCAGAGATACCCATTATAGTTACAGGAGAGGAAGATAATAACTTTGATGCTAACGACTATATACTTTTCTATGGAGAAGGCCCCAATAAATGGGCATTCAATGAGAGCGAAAACGAGCTCCAGTTCAGTATGAACACATACTCAACTAAAAACTATTATTTCATTCAGTTTGATGGCAACGAAAATGGACAACGAATCACTCAGGCTAATGAAATTATTGGTGAAGCTGACATTGATAAGTATGAAATTGTAAGCAGGCAAGAAACCGACCAATACAATGTATTGGACTATATCACCTTGAATCAGGGTTCTGGTCAGGAATGGTTTGGTGATCTTTTCAAAAACTTAAGAGAAGCAACTTACAACTTTAACCTACCGAATCGAGTTCCTTCACAACCTATTCAGCTTAAGGCGAGATTTGCATCTAGATCTGCTACGAATGACACCTATTTTAGCGTAAAAATAGATAATCAAATTGAGAGCACCTCGAACTTCGCAGCAACAAGTCTAGACAATTCAAATTCGGTTGGAGCTTATGTTAAAACTATGAATGAAGAATTTGATGTTACAGGAAGTAACATTGAGGTAGAAGTAACATATCCGTTTGTCCAAAATACTACCGGATGGCTGGATTATTTAGAAATAAGAACCAA
>OMKD01000205.1 GCA_900299495.1 Sphingobacteriales bacterium | reverse complement strand
TTCTGACCCTAGAATTCAATTGAGTCAAACTAACCCTTTTACCATTAAATCTATAGCTTCCATCACTTCGAATAGCAATCTCATCTAAAGTATTCTTTTCCGAAGTCTGCGTCATTCGCTTTTTACCAGGCAACTTCAGATTCACTGCATTAGGAGCAACCAAAGATGAGGTTAGCATAAAAAAGATCAATAACAGAAATATAATGTCTGTCAAAGAAGACATACTAAACTCTGCACTTACCTTATTATTTTTCTTTAATCCCATATCAATGTTTATTCAGCAGTCGGTTGGGTAGCAATAATTGCCTGAACACCAAGCTTTCCTGCTGCTTCCATAACTCTGGTAATATATTTGAATTCAGTGGTTTGATCAGTTACAATAGCAACGGTAAAGTTTGATCGATCATTTACATCCTGTAGACGATCCTCTATACGCTGTGCAAGTAATCTGTCAGAAACCTCCTTACCATCAACTTTGAATCGACCATTTTCCAATACAGAGACTACCGTAGACTGAGGTGCAACTGTTTTAGAATCTGATTCCGGAAGATTCACCTTATCCTGAATTTGAATTACACTGGATGTCAGCATGAAGAAGATCAACAACAGAAATATGATATCTGTCAATGAAGACATACTGAATTCAGCACTAACTTTATTTCGCTTTCCTAAGGACATATTATTGGTTTAGCTGGATCAAACAGATTGTGGTTCCTGAAGTAAATCCATAAATTCTGTAGTTGTACGCTCCATCTTGTACACTACTTTCTCTACTGAGGCAACCAATAGGTTATACCCCACAAAAGCAAGGATACCAATGAAAAGTCCAAAAGCAGTAGTAATCAATGCCTGATAAATACCCCCAGCCAAAGCATCTGGAGTTACATTTTCTGAGGTAGACATTTCATAAAATGCCATGATCATACCCGTTACCGTTCCAAAGAATCCAATCATAGGAGCTGCACCAGCGATACTGGCAAGCGTTGAAAGGTTCTTTTCCAATTTGAAAATCTCAAGATTACCGACATTCTCTATAGCTGCATCAATGTCACGAAGTGGTTTACCAATTCTCATCAAACCTTTCTCTACCATTCTGGCAACAGGAGAATTTGTGCTTTGACATAAGGACTTAGCTGCCTGAATATTCTCAGCATTCACATAAGCACGGATATTTTCAATGAATCCATGATCTTCTTTTGCCGCTTTTTTGATTGTAAAATATCTTTCGACAAAAATGTAAAAAGCGATTATGGATAAAGTGAACATGATTGCATAAATAAAAATCCCAAGCGGACCTCCATCTACTATTATATCCAAGAAACTTTGAGACTCTTCAGTTACCAAATCAGTTTCACCCTGAAAAAATAGAAATAATGGCTTTTGTAACATGATTTAAATTGATTTACCTGTATGTTATTTTTTATGTCACTACTCCCCTAAAACGAGGCTAGGCGGAATGTAGTATGTATTACTAGCTTTGAATTTAACTTTTTTTATCCAATATTCTCAAGTTCTTAAGCAACAATAAAAACCTTTTTTCAAAGCTTTCAGTTAATAAAGTATAAAAAAAGTTTGAATATCAGTTCCTTAAATTAATGGTTTTCATCAAGCAAAATTGTAGAATTTGAAGAATATTGGCTTCAAACTTTGAAAATTCAAAAAAAAGAGCAATTTTGCAATTAGCGAAATTTCGCTGTATCCTTTTAACAAGACGTCAATAATTAATGAGAAGAATCAAAAAAGTAGCCGTTCTTGGATCCGGAATAATGGGTTCTGGGATTGCCTGTCATCTTGCCAATATTGGACTTGAAGTCCTTCTACTTGATATCCTGCCTTTCGATTTAAAGGAAGATCAAAAATCTAATAAAGCAGCTAGAAATAAACTTGCTGATGAAGCTTTGAAAAAAGCATTGAAGGCAAAACTAGCTCCACTATATAGCAAGGATTTCAGCAAGCGAATTACTACTGGAAACTTTGAGGATGATTTACACCAAATCAAGTCCTGTGATTGGATTATTGAGGTTGTGGTAGAGCGTCTTGACATCAAACAGCAATTATTTGAAAAAGTAGACAACCTGAGAGCTGCAGGAACATTAGTGACCTCTAACACTTCCGGTATTCCAATTCATATGATGGCAGCAGGTCGTTCAGACGATTTCAAGAAGCATTTCTGTGGAACACACTTCTTTAATCCACCGAGATACATGCGTCTCTTAGAAATTATTCCTACTCAGGACACAGATCCAGCCGTAACAGACTTTCTGATGCATTATGGTTCTAACTTCCTGGGTAAGCAAACCGTACTTGCTAAGGACACTCCAGCCTTCATTGCAAATAGAATTGGTTTGTATTCAATGGCTTGTATCTTGGAACTAACTCAGGAACTGGATCTTACTATTGAAGAAGTTGATAAACTGACTGGTGCAGCTATCGCAAGACCTAAAACAGGTACCTTCCGATTAATGGATATGGTAGGTCTAGATACTGCTGATAAAGTTCTTAAAGGTATTAAGCAAAATTGCCCTGAAGATGCTGATGCGCAGCGTTTTGAAATACCTGAATACTTTACAAATCTTATAACCAATAACTTCCTTGGAGACAAAACAGGACAGGGATTTTATAAAAAGACAGCAGACAGAGATGATAAAGGCCGAAGAGTTATTCTTTCTTACGACCTGAAAACACAGGACTACAGAGCACGTCAATCTCCGAAACTACCTGCATTAGGTCTTGCAAAGCAGATTGAAAACAGAAACAACAGAATAAAGGCATTATACGATGCTGAGGATAAAGGAGGACAACTAATCCGCAGAAGTTTAAACGGTTTATTTGCCTATATCTCAAAACGAATCCCGGAAATAGCAGACCAGTGTTACAGTATTGACGATGGTATGCGTGCTGGATTTGCTTGGGAAATTGGTCCTTTCGAATATTGGGATATCATTGGATTGAAAAAGGGAATTCAAAGCCTTGAGGCAGATGGATATACCGTTGAACAATGGGTAAAAGACATGGTTGCAGAAGGCAATACCAGTTTCTATAAACTCGAAAACGGAAAACGATTTTACTATAACGTAAATTCAAAATCTTACGAGCAGATTCCAGGAACAGAAAACTTCGTCATCCTGGATGCTTACAGAGATAAAGAAGCTATCCTTAAGAACAACGAGATCATTTTACATGATATAGGTGATGGTGTTCTTTGTTTAGAGTTCACATCGAAAATGAATGCCATCGGTGAAGGAATTCTTAGAGGAATTAATGAAGCTATCGAAATTGCAGAAGGAGGTCCATGGAAAGCCCTTGTAATTGGTAATGATGCTCAACATTTCACAGTAGGTGCAAACCTAATGATGATGGCGATGATGGCTTATGAGCAAGAATTTGATGAGCTAAATATGGCGATCAACTTATTCCAGCAAACGATGATGCGCTGCCGCTACTCCTCTATTCCTGTAGTTGCCGCTACGCAAGGATATGTATTTGGAGGTGGATGTGAACTTGCTATGCACTGTGATGGTGTAGTTGCTGCTGCTGAATCTTATATAGGCCTTGTTGAGGTAGGTTCTGGTCTTATCCCTGGCGGAGGTGGAACAAAGGAATTTGCACTACGTGCATCCGATTCATTCTTCAAAGGTGATGTCATGATACCTACACTTATTGAGCGTTTTAGAACCATAGCAACAGCTTCAGTATCTAAGTCAGCTTATGAAGCATTCGATCTTGGATACTTGAATGAAAAAGACAAGGTTGTAATCAATGTGGATACTAATATTGCTGAAGCCAAAAAGTATGCTTTACAATTGGCAGAACGCTATACTCAGCCGATACAACGAGACGATATCATGGTTCTTGGACGAGGCGGACTAGGGGCACTTTACGCCGCTGCAAATGAATTAAAACTCGGTGGCTTTGCTTCCGAACACGATATTAAGATTGCACACAAAGTTGCAAATGTACTTTGTGGAGGCGATCTAACCAGTGCTCAAAAAGTATCAGAGCAATATCTATTAGATATCGAAAGAGAAGCATTCTTAAGTCTGTGTGGCGAGCAAAAAACACTGGAACGTATTCAGCACATATTAAGTACAGGTAAGCCACTTAGAAATTAATTCTATACAACTAAAGAAAAATATTCATGGAAGCATATATAGTAAAAGCATATAGAACAGCGGTTGGTAAAGCCAAAAAAGGTGGTTTTAGAAACTACCGCTCCGATGATCTTGCCATTGCAGTCATCAAACACATGATGTCCAACACTCCTGAAATTGCGCCAGAACTTGTTGATGATGTAATCGTTGGATGTGCAAACCCTGAAGGAGAACAAGGACTTCAGATTGGACGTATGATCTCTGTTCGTGCATTAGGTAAATCCGTACCGGGCATGACTGTAAACAGATACTGTGCATCAGGACTTGAAACCATATCCATGGCAGTTGGAAAAATCAAAGCCGGAATGGGACATGTATACGTTGCTGGGGGTACAGAAAGTATGAGTATGATCCCAATGACAGGTTATAAACTTGCACCAAACTACAATGTATCGAAAGACACACCAGACTATGTAGTAAGTATGGGTCTTACTGCTGAAGCAGTTGCCAATAAATATGGTATCAGCAGAGAAGCAGCAGACACCTTCTCTTATGAATCACATCTAAAGGCTGCAAAAGCAATTGATGCAGGTTTATTCAATGATGAGATCGTACCTATTGAGGTAGAGGAAGTATTTGTAAAAGACGGCAAAAGAGCTACTTCCAAACATACCGTTGCAATGGATGAGGGTGTTCGAAGAACTACTACTGTAGAAGCGTTAGGAAAACTTCGTTCCGTATTTGCTCAAAAGGGCGTTGTTACAGCCGGTAATGCCTCACAAACCTCTGATGGTGCTGCTTTCACACTGGTAGTAAGTGAAGAGATTGTCAAAAAATACAATCTTCAACCTATTGCAAGATTGGCATCTTGTTCTGTAGCAGGTGTTGATCCACTTTACATGGGTATAGGTCCATGTGCTGCTATACCAAAAGCCTTAGATCAAGCCGGTCTGAAATTAAATGATATCGACCTTATCGAATTGAATGAGGCATTTGCCACTCAGGCACTTGCTGTTATTCAAGAAGCTGGTTTAAATCCAGACATTGTAAACGTAAACGGTGGTGCTATTGCACTTGGTCACCCGCTTGGATGTACCGGAGCAAAGCTTTCTACTCAGTTATTCAATGAAATGAGACGTCGAGGAAATAAATACGGAATGGTCACTGCCTGCGTAGGTGGTGGTCAGGGTATCGCAGGAATTTATGAACTGCTGAACTAATAAAAAAAGGGGCACATGTACTTGTGTCCCTTTTTTATTCTGGAGTCGCTGTAAAATTCACATCGCCCAGTTTTATAGCATATAGCGTATACTCCTCTCCTGCCTCCAATTGCTGACAATTCAAACTTTCAGACTGAGTCCAGGGTTGTTCATCGCCATTATCCCAATAGGCTATCCAATTCTTCTGAACGGGAAAATCAGTATTCATTCCCAAAATAACTTTCTGTATGTATACCATGTCAAGTGTTGAAACAGTCTTGGAACCATTTACATCTGCTGCCCAGTATTGATAAGGACTGTCAAACACCTGAATACTCAGGATATGCTTTGATATGGTCACCAAATCAAAAGTAGTTACCCCATTTGAAATATTCGTGTACGGAATGCTTGCCTGTACAGTCAGTGAACTATTGACATCTATATCCGTATCAAAACTTCCATCCATTGCAGATATGTCTAAAAGTACATTAACCTGATCAACTAATTCCACAGCGCTTAGCGGACTTCCATTAGGCATCATAATGCTCGCTAGCAGATTCACATTACTTCCGCATATACCCATATTATCTGTCAGGTCTAAGCTTACAGTAACAAAACTTGAATTACCACTTTGGTCTGTTACCCAAAATTCCAGTGTATTTAGTCCTAAATAATCACAATTCGCAATAAATACGGAATCTGCTGGATTTTCGGAGAACGAATAAACCACCTCCGAGCAATTATCGAAAGATGCTATATTAAAATCAGATGCATGAATCAAAACTTCATCACTACCTCCTAAGTCAATATTAAATTGATCCTGTGCAAAAGGCGTTGGGGCTATTGTATCCAATATCGTCACCTCAAAGCTTTGGGTACTTTGGTTATTGCACCAATCTGCAACTACGGCAGTTACCTCATAAACTCCAGGCACCCAATCTGTCTGATTAGAATAATCGGACAAAAAAGTAACCGTTATACTATCAGAACAATCTTCAACTGGGCTAATTGATAGATCCACATATGCTTCACAAGTATTAAAACCAGTATAAAAGACTTGATCGTTTACATCAAAAACAGGAGCTTCCTGATCCGTTATTTCAATGACCTGAGTATGCTCTACTGCAGGCTCTGCAGGGAAAGTACACCAATTTATTACTGACCAATGTCTAAGTATGGTCTTGCATGCTCCCCCCTGAAATTCAAATACCTCGTCTTCATATGCAGTCGCTATCTGATGACAAGACTGGTTATCAATCACGGGTTCTCCCAAATCGTCAAAATCAATCCCTGAAGAGCAATCAAATAAGACATTCGAAGGGAAACTTACCTGCCAGTTACTTACTGATTCGACAATAATTTGCTGACTGACCAAATTGCTTGAATTACCATAGGAATCGACTACTTGCCAGGTTCTTGTGATAACACCATCTCCACAATTATTTATATTTAAGTCTATGGCAACCTCTACTGATGCGTCACAATTATCATAATATTGAAGCTGACCATATTGATCTAATATCTCGTTCTGTCCAAATTCAAGAGCAGGTAAAATATCTGAATAATAGATTTGACAATCCAAGGTCTGATTTACTGGTGCAAATGCAACTGGACTAATTTTATCTTCTACCAATACCTTTACATTACATTGATTTGCATTAGAAAAACAATCTTTCAGCCTAAGTGTAACATCAAGGGTATCGCCAACATCATTACAATCAAAAACCACAGTCTCCGAAAAATTTGATCCACCATCTCTAGATGCTTCAAAGAGGTCGACACAACAATTATCAAAACTACCATCATCAAAGCTTAAAGCTTCTACTTCTGCAATACCAAGATTATTCAAGGATACCTGAGTCCATTCATCACAAATCATAGTAGGTGTAACATCGTCAACGACATCAATTAGAATCGATTTTTCGGATACATTTCCACACATATCCAAGGCTTGAATAACGATCTCGTGACTTCCTATGGTCAGACCAGGTTCAGGTACCAGAGCACCATCCGAGGCATCATTTCCATTTAAATAGATGGCCTCTCCTACTGGAGTTATAATATATGTTTCAAAATCATTACAAGCGTCTGTAACTATTGGACTTGGAATAAAGCCCAAGGAATAACATGAAAGCACACCTGAGTTCCCTGCTTCAGTTGCACTTAAGGTAAAAGAAGGTGCTATAATCTCAGGAGCCTCCGTATCTCTAACCTCAATAATCTGAACATTATCTTCACCTTGATCATTATTGAGTATAATATTTCCCGTACACCAATCCAACACAGTCCATGTTCTAAATATTTTAAAACTGTTTGCACAGGTAGGTAATTGCTGATCGGAGTAGACAAAGGAATAATTACAAATACTTAAGTCTTCTCCATTCATAGAAATAGGTATACCAGCACCTGTAGTACTAGCCTCAATGATGGTATTGGAATCCATATATTCCGTACATTCAAAGAGTATATCATCTGGGAAATCAATTTGATAATCTCTTACGATAAATATATCCTGAACTGCGGTAGAACTTTGATTCAAAGATTCATCCCTACTGACCCAATATCTTCGCACTAACTCTGTTTCGTCATCACATATATTAGAATCAATAAAATCTTGTTGAACCAAGTGATAACTTATTTCCCCACAATTATCACTTGCAGTAGGAGGATCCAATGTATTAAAATCCATAAAACAGCTAACGGTATCTGCAGTGTACACCTGGTCAAACACAGGCGGCAAATTATCGCTTATTGTTATCTGAGTCCAGTAAGATGCACATGAAACCACATGCGTAATTTGCACAAGAATTGAAGAACCCAGATAGTCTGCTAATTCATCTAATTCAATGAGCTGATTTGAATTATTATAAAGGATGTAATCATAATATCCCCCAAAGGGCAATTCTAATTCGGTACTGCCCGGAGCAGGGTTCTCGGCCAGCATATCAATATTAAAATCCAATGAACATGACTGCCCAAGGGAGATATTTAAATTATTATTTAAAGTTAGTATCTGACTAGTTAGGAAAGTTACGTCAAAGACCAAAGGATCGTTATCACCCCCGGTATCTCCAGGTTGGCTCCAGGTATCAAATCCATATAAGAATCCTCCATCAGAGAGATCCAGTAAAGTAGAAGCACCTGTGTTTGGATCAATACCAAAAACAAAAGCTTGAATACCTTGGTTTGATAATAAGCTCAAATCAGAAGGATCCAGCTCTATTTCTATACGAATAGAAATTTTAGCCCCTGCCTGCATGTTGAGTCCCTGAATAAGCACAACATCATTTTCACCATCAAAATTTGGATTCAATACAGGCGAAAGATTAGATAAACCTGAAATGAGCTCTAAATCTATAATCCCTAAAAAGGCATCACCCAATTGCTGAGGATTTGCCAATGGCAGCTCTACCTGGATATTATTTATCGTTTCAGAACCGTTATTCTCTAACTGAAGCGTATAAATCCGATTCATAAAACCACATCCTTGTGTGGATGCCTGAGCGACTCCTACTAAACCAATAGAAGAATGAATAGATGACTGTGAAAATACGTTTGGTGGTAAAAAACAAATTAGAGCAGCGTATATAAATACACGCAGGATATAGGAAACCCTTTTAGTAGGAGAAGTATTTCTCGTTTTGCTCATAGTTGTATTCTGGAGTTCAAGTACGGATATAGTATATCCATACAATACCTACAATATGGCTTTAATACTTCTTACAAATCAAGTTTCTTAAGTTCTTAGCCTCATCAACAAGGATAAAAACTTATGAATTGTAAGCTGAAATACAAGGATTAGCGGATTAAAGTGATCGCTCCTTTAAAGATTACATCTTCCCCATTGATAAACTCAATTACAGAATAAAAGGTGTAGACTCCTGGATTAAGTTTTCTTCCTTTGGCCTTTCCATCCCAGCCAAATTCTTCAATTCCAGGTTCAAAATTTGATGCACTATACAACAATTGACCATAGCGATCAAAAACCTTGAATTCCTTAACCAACTTTGTACTCTTGGTTCTGAATGGATAAAACTTTTCATTAAATGAATCGCCATTCGGAGTAAATACATTGGGAAAGAAAACATCTAAATCTTCTATCACATCAACATTTAGAAAATCGCGCGCAACACAATTTGAAGAAGTATCTGTGGCAACAACCAATACTGAAAAATCAGAAATTGGTTCTAATTCTAAAGTAGTACAATCGTCACAAGGAAAAGGCTCTCCATCAATAAACCATGAAGGAATTAAATCAGGATCTGAAAGATTAGCTTCAAGTACATATGAATTACCAAGATCA
>OMKD01000204.1 GCA_900299495.1 Sphingobacteriales bacterium | reverse complement strand
TGTTGATTTGAAGGATGATAGACTTTTATACACTCCATTTCTTTATAAGAAAATCAATGACTTTATTGATAATCTAACTTCTCCTGCTCCAGATTCTATCAATGCATCTCTCAAGTTTATTATGGACAAAATGGATCCGGAATCAGATCTGTTCAGAGCATATCTGTCTACCTATCTTACAAAATATGCAACTTCTAAAATAGTTGGCTACGATGCAGTTTATGTATTCCTAGCTGAAGAATACTACGAAAAAGGATTTGCATATTGGGTAGATGAAGAGAAATTAGCTAAGATTGTCGACGAGGCAAAAAAGATGAAGCCTACACTAATGGGTAAGCTTGCTCCAGATATTATTCTACAGGATAAAGAAGGCAAAAAGATGAGTCTCCATGAGTTTAAGTCAGAATATACTATTCTCTTATTTTGGGCTCCGGATTGTGGTCACTGTAAGAAGTCAATGCCCGACATCATTGAGTTCTACAATAAATTTAAAGACAAAGGGGTAGAGATCTTAGGTATTTGTACGAAATTCTATAAGGATGCGGAATCATGCTGGGAATTTGTAGAAGAAAAGGAGATTGATATATGGCTAAATACTATGGATCCATATCATCAGTCAAGATATAAGATCCTCTATAATATCAATTCGACTCCTCAAATATTTATACTGGATAAGGATAAGAATATTCTGGTAAAGCGAATAGGGTCAGAACAACTCGAAGAGGTTATGGAAAATATCCTCAAAAACGATGCGGCAAAGAAAAGCGAAAAAATATAAAAAAAAGCACTCCATTTGGAGTGCTTTTTTTAGGTTACTTTAACCCGTTTTATAAGTTTTGAAAATAAACCGGGGAAGAGTCTTTTGACTAAAACGCCATATCGCTCAGAACCTCCGACAACGATCTCCTCTTTAGCTTTATAGACAGCTCGAAGTATTTTTTTTGCCAAGTCTTCTGGTAGCATTCCATTGGCTTGCTTATCGTCCATCTTGTTTTGTTTTTCTCCGGAACCAGTGACGGCATTAATAGATATATTGGTCTTTATGAAACCTGGGCAAACTATCAGTACTCGTATACCATCTTCATACGTTTCTGCTCTTAATGCTTCGTAATAACCATGTAGCGCATGTTTTGAGGCAGAGTAGGCAGATCTCAGTGGAGAACCGAATTTTCCCACCAAACTACTCATTGCTATAAACTGTCCTTCCTTTTGTTCAATCATTTGAGGAAGAACCAACTTTGTCAATGCGCTTACTGCGAAGAAGTTAATTTCCATGATTCTTCTGTCCACATCTAGACTGGTATCTTTTACTAGCGCACGCTGGGATATACCTGCATTATTTATAAGCGTATGAATAGGACCTATAGTAGCCAGGAATTCTTTAGCTTTTTCAATGCTTTCATCGATTTTTAATAAATCTAAGGGTAATATCTTTATCTCTTCAGCTCCCTTACAAGTAGCCTTTACAGCTTCCAATTGTTCCGTGTTTCTCGCGGAAAGTAGCAATTTACATCCTGTCTTCGCATATTCAATAGCCAAAGCTTTGCCTATTCCCGAAGAAGCACCGGTTATCCAAACCCATTTGCCTTTAATATCCATTTATTGCCTATATTTATTTCAACAATTAATATTACACCAAATTAGAAAAGAATCCTTAATGCAAGCATATCTGCAGCAATATTCTTTATATCCACCTTTTATTGCCCAGCGAAGTCGCAGACACTGTGATCTTTTCGTCGTTTGTAGATTTGAATCATTGATACAATTTCGAAAATTCCTTTTTCGCTGGTCCAGAGTCATTAACACGAAATTTCAAATTGAATTGATCGCACTTTTTTATGAGGATGACTATGGATTTAATTCAAATGACCTAAATGAACGAACAATTAGGATTGAAACAGAAAAAATCTTGGATCAAAGACGCTTTGGTTTTAAAGTTTCTCCTGTTTTTTTTGGATTGGAGGGGGAGTCAAGTTCAAATAAGGTTATGGATTTAAAGATATTGGGTGACGAAGTTTGCTTTCAGGCCTTAAGGCGCAGATATAAAAAAGCTTTTTTTCTTTGGACTTCTTCCTTTAGTATACCCATGCCAGGGCTCATTCAGGAATTGATGAAGCTAAAACGACGAGTGAATTTTCATGCAGAGAAAATCCATTTACCAGCTATTTCTTTTGAGTTTTCTGAGTCTGAAATTGATGCACTGAGAAATAGATCATCAGGGATTACACCTGATAATGATAGTTGTCCGCACTTATTCTTTTCAACTACAGCTTACATTGAATTGTATGGAAAGAATCCAAGTACAGAAAAACTGAAAGAAATTACAGCTGTTGGCTCTTCTAAGCTTGAAAATTACTTGCATTTGGATACAGATTATGCTTATTAATCAAAATTCTGTTACTATTTCGCAAGTGATTACATTCTTTTGAGCTTATTGCATTTCTTTTGCTTATTTTTGTAAAAATTTCTTTGATGAATAGAAGTGAAGTTGTAAAGGCTTTAGGAACAGTGAAGGATCCTGGTACAGGACAGGACATTATAGCGGCGCATTTAGTAGAAAACCTTAAGGTAGAGGATAAACGAATTAGTTTTGAACTAACACTTCCTCCTGCTAGTGCAGCTAACAAATTTGAGCTTCATGCAGCTTGTGTAGAAGCGATTAAAGCTATTGACCCAAGTGCAGATGTTCATGTACATTTCAAACAGGGAAAGGCTAAGCCTAATCCAGCTGAAACAAATAGAAAATTACCACAGATAAAAAATATTATTGCAGTAGCATCAGGTAAAGGTGGTGTAGGTAAATCTACCGTATCCGCTAACCTGGCCTTGGCCTTAAAATCTTTAGGCGCTTCTGTAGGTATTTTAGATGCAGATATTTATGGTCCATCCATTCCGTTGATGTTTGGACTTCAAGGGAAAAAGCCACAGGTTAAAAATTTAAATGGTAAACCGCATATTCTTCCATTGATTGCATATGATATCCCAATGATTTCAATGGGATTCATCATTGAGCCTGAACAAGCAGTTGTCTTGCGTGGTCCAAGATTGGGTGCTATCCTGAATCAGTTTATCAATGAAGTGTATTGGGACAAACTTGATTTCCTAATTGTTGATCTACCTCCAGGGACTGGGGATGTACAACTTTCTTTGGCACAGACAGTTCCAATTACTGGATCAGTATTAGTTACTACACCACAGGATGTGGCATTGGCTGATGCGGTAAAAGCTATGAATATGTTTAAGATGGAAAGTATTGATGTTCCAATCTTAGGAGTAGTTGAAAATATGTCCTGGTTCAGTCCTGCTGAGCTTCCGGATAACAAATACTTTATCTTTGGTAAAGATGGTAATTAATCCCTTGTCACAAAATTTACCAACAGATAACAGTGATGTGTGTAGACCAGGTATGACATAGCCTTTTCTTGCATTTAAGGGGAGGCTGTTGATGTTGATGTCACAATTGTATTTTGATGT
>OMKD01000203.1 GCA_900299495.1 Sphingobacteriales bacterium | reverse complement strand
TCTATAATGAACTTTCAGCAGAAAAACGCGGTGGGCCTGCTATCTTCTTTGCGGGAACAAACATGTCTCCTCAATATTTGAAAGATCTAATGGATCTTATTGGGGATAAAGATTTTAGTTTAAATGTTATCTCTAAGTCAGGTACAACGACTGAGCCTGCGATTGCTTTCCGATTTCTAAAGAAGGAGCTCACCAAACGATACGGCTCAGATCTAAAGGATAGAATATTTTTGACTACGGATCCTGAACATGGCGCTCTCACAGCAATGGCTGCGAATGAAGGATATGAAAAGTTAGTGATTGATCCGAATGTTGGTGGAAGATTCTCTGTTTTGAGTCCTGTTGGATTACTGCCTTTAGCGGTTGCAGGAGTGGATATCGATGAACTACTTGCGGGAGCGGAAGCTGCTATGGGTGATGTAGCTAACGACTATGATGAAAACCCAATGTTACAATACGCAGCAGTAAGGAATCACTTATATCAATCCGGCTTTAAGATCGAGATGATGATCAATTATGAGCCTCGTTTACATTTTATCGGTGAATGGTGGAAGCAGTTGTATGGGGAAAGTGAAGGAAAAGAGCATAAAGGCATTTTTCCTGCCTCAGCATCATATACTACCGATTTACATAGTTTAGGTCAATATGTTCAGGATGGTGAAAGACACCTTTTCCAGACGCTATTGCATATTGAGGATAGTGGATGTGGAATGATTATTGAATCTACTTCGGATAACTTAGATAAGCTGAATTATTTGGAAGGAAAGTCATTGGATTATGTAAATAAGAAAGCAGAAGAAGGAACTTTGCAGGCGCATTATGATGGGGGTGTTCCTAACATAATTGTTAAAATGCAAAAAGCAGATACCTTCAACTTGGGTTACCTGTTTTATTTCTTTGAATATGCTTGTGGCGTGAGTGCTTATATGTTGGATGTAAATCCATTTGATCAACCAGGAGTTGAAACTTATAAAGCAAATATGTTTAAATTGTTAGGGAAACCTAATGTTTAGAATTTATAGATGAAGAATCAGATAAAGAATTTCCCAAATCAATTGCTTGAAGCGCTGGAATTAGCTCAGGCAATTGATTTAAAAGAACCAAAACAACAGATTCGTAATATTCATATCGTTGGTCTTGGAGGATCAGGGATTGGAGCAAACTTTGTACAGACCTTTGTTAGTTCTGTATGTAAAGTGCCTATTTCAGTTACCAAAGATTATAGAGTACCAGCTTATGTTGGTCCAGATACACTTGCAATTGCATCGTCTTATTCTGGCGGTACGGAAGAAACATTGATTTGTTTAGATCAGTATATAAAAGCAGGAGCTCATGTTATAGGTATATCCTCAGGAGGTGTACTAGAGGAAAAGAGTAGATCGGAAGGTTTTGATTTTGTGAAATTACCAGAAGGGAAACCTGCACCAAGAGCTTGTTTAGGATATTCATTAGTACAGCAATTAGGTATACTTCATAAACTAGGTTTTACCGATAAGTCGTTCTTAGATCAAGTTGCTGCTGCTGCAGAAATGCTTTCCAAAGAGCAGGAACAGATACAAGAAAAAGCGGAGCATATTGCAGGCTTGTTAAAAGACAGACAACCTGTTATTTATGCTTGTTCGGAGTTGGAACCTGTTGCTATTCGATTCAGACAACAGTTGAATGAAAATAGCAAGATTCTTACCTGGCATCATGTGATTCCTGAGATGAATCATAATGAACTAGTGGGCTGGAGAACCAATATGTCCAACGCTTTTGTGATCTTTTTGAGGAACAGAACAGATTACAGTAGAAATCAGCGAAGAATAGAAATCAATAAAGAGATCATCTCCAATTATGCTGGTGCGGTTATGGACCTTTATTCCAGAGGAGAAACCTTACTTATTCAATCTATGTACTTGGTTCATTTAGTCGATTGGGTATCAGTATACTTAGCAGAATTGAGGGGGGTAGATGCAATGGAAATCAAAGTAATTGATTACTTAAAATCAGCATTGGCTGCTTCCGAATAAAGAAATTTTGATTATTTTTGACTTCCAATTCAAAAGCTGCCCACGTGGCGGAATTGGTAGACGCGCAAGGTTGAGGGCCTTGTGTCCAATTTGGACGTGCTAGTTCGACTCTAGTCGTGGGCACAAAAAGCGAGTGTTTTGCACTCGCTTTTTCATTTTATGCAAATAGCTTGTGATCTAAGTGGATTCTTAGTGGATTTTATTAGTATTTTTTATTTATGAAAGAAGAATCAAATCCTTTTAATGCTTTTGAGGAGCAGAGTAAGCAGTTTAATTTTGGGTTTTGGGGTATACTACTTCTAGCTCTTGGCTTAATAATTGCTTTTACTTTTGTTCCGCTTCCCAGTAAGTTGGTTACTAAGGGTGTACTTAGTACCGTAAATCCTGCATTACCAATAGAATTAGAACTGGATGGAAAAGTAAGTTATGTTCATAATACGAATTCGGTAAATATCGGTACGACTATAATCGAAATCGAAAAGGATATTAAATCCGAAACAATTGAACTGGCTATAGAGCTTTTGGATAATATTACTTCAGGAGCAGAAGTTGATTTGGCCTCTATAAATCAATTGGATGATTTACAGTATGCCTGGAATGATCTGGTTGCAAATTATAATGGGATTCAGCTAGATCCGTCTCGCTTAAAGTATTTACAAAAAGTCAATCAGGGGCGTTCGAAATTAAATAATTTTCAAGTTGAGCGAATGGAGTTATTACAGTTAATTGCCTTAAGTAAGCAAGAATATGAATTGATTGAGGCAAGGTATACTGAAAATAAAAAGTTATTTGATCAAGGAGGAATCAGTAAGCAGGAATTGGATTCTTGGCAAAAAGAGGTATTGGCTGTAGAGCAAAAGTTGTCCGAGTTGGATATTCAGCTGATCCGAATTCAAAGTGCTCAGTCTAGCCTTGAACAAAGTTTACTTGCAGAAGAGCAATTGATGGGATTGGATAAGAACCTTAAACTCATCAATTTTGAAAAGCAACTAAGTGATCTTCAAAATATGCTGAACATAAGACTGAGCAAGCAAAAGATTGTAAGCCCTCTTCATGGGAGCCTAATCCTGAGTAGCGATATGATTATTGGGTCCTATCACAAAGCGGGAAAAGTCGCTGCTAACTTGTATCCTGGAGATATTGACCACTCTATTCGCTTTGTTATTCAAGCAAAGGATAAACATAAGTTGGAGATTGATAATAAGGTTAGGATATATCCGGAAGATTTTCCAAAACAGAAATATGGATACCTGAACGCAAAGATCAAAACCATTAATTCGGTTAATGAAAACGGTCTGTATGAATTCAATATTAAAATAGACTCATTGGTTAGTAATAAAGGAAAACTATTGGATGTGACACCTGGAATGCATGCCATGGTCAAAGTAAGCACTCGTTCAGAATCACTAATCGATCGTATTAGAAGCTCATTTAATCCATAAAAAAAGCCGCGACCTTAGGCCAGCGGCTTCAATAACCATTAAAAACTTATAAGATATTCAGTTGCAAAACTGATTTTCCGTCATATTGGTGTTATCCATAGGAGTTTTGTCCGAATATCCATAACTAACCAAAAATGAAAACTTCATTCTTTCTTTTGGGGACTTAGCGTATACTATTAGCGTAAGGATGTCTTGGTGGCAATCTAATCTTAAAAAAATAGTGAAATGGTTCGAGATGCTGAATGGATATCAGCTAGATGAATTGTATTGATAAGTTAAGCTTGAATACTTAATAGCGTTTAGTAAACTCGATGAAACCTATCATTGCTTCTTTAATTGGTTTGTTTTAGTCTTTTTTTGGATAAACAAATACTTTTTTTGGCAAGTAGACGACATATGAAAAATTAATGCAAGCAAGTTTTTTTCTACGTTTTTTAGTCGGAAATAATGCACAGAGGTACTATGTGTATTAGAATTTAACCTCTGTGCATTATATCTATTAATTCAGGATTAGTCTTGTGGCAGTGGTATGTCCTGCTGATTTAAATAAAATAAAGTACATACCTCTTTCCAATTGATTACAATCAATATTTCCTTCTCCTGGTTTTACCCAGACTGCGTGTTTGACTTTCCCCTGGATATCCATGATTTCAATTTGACCTGCTGGACCATTTATTTTGTAGTTGATAATATCGGAGGCGGGATTTGGGAAAATACTTATTGCTTCCTCCTTTGCTATTGGCTCGATAACTAAGCTATTTGAAAAAGAACTGCTTTGATCGAGATCCACTTGATTTAAACGAACATACAAATTTCCCTGACTAGGTCTGTCCATCCAGTAATTATAAGTAGTCACATGATCTCCTCCGCGTCCTTCAATCTTGGCCTCAATAGACCAGTTAATACCGTCCATTGAAGTTTGAAGTTCGAAATGACTAAAATCATATTCGTTGGCTGTTGTCCAGAGGAGTTCAGTGCGAGTATCTTCAGGTCTCTGTGTAAAACTCAAAAGATCTAAAGGCAGGGATGTTTGCATAGCATCAATAGAGCCAATGGTAATGACAGAACCAGAGGCAATCACTGAAGGGTC
>OMKD01000202.1 GCA_900299495.1 Sphingobacteriales bacterium | reverse complement strand
GCACCATAGGTAATACTAAAGTTTACGGTTTTTGCTCTGTAACGTTGCTCTTTAGTAACCTCATCATACCCAACTCCGAATACTTTTGCAGCGGTTGCTCTATGGATATCCTGGCCATTGATAAAGGCCTCAAGCATACCTTCGTCTTTTGAAATTTCAGCAATCAAGCGCAACTCAATCTGAGAATAATCGGCTGCTAAAATCACATTATCCGAAGACCTTGGAACAAAAGCTTGTCTTACCTTTGCACCCTCAGCTGTTCGAATAGGAATATTCTGAAGGTTTGGATTATTAGAACTCAATCTACCCGTAGTAGTTAGCGCCTGATTAAAAGAAGAGTGTATCAAACCAGTTTTCTTACTAACCATCTTTGGCAAAGAATCCAAATAAGTAGACTTTAACTTAGAAAGACCCCGATAACGAAGAATCTTCCCTACAATTGGATGTTCTTTTTCCAGTTCTTTTAATTTATCCTCACTAGTCGAATATTGCTTTGATTTCGCACTCAACTTCCAACGATAAGGGATTTTAAGTCGATCAAATAATATTTCCCCCACCTGCTTAGGTGAAAGGATATTAAATGGTGAACCAGCTTCTACGTATAGCTCTTTTTCAAGATTTTGAAGTTCTTCTTCAATAGCTTTAGATTGCTCAGCTAACACCTCTGTATCAATATTAACGCCATTATATTCCATCTGCACAAGAACCTCAATTAAAGGCTCCTCCATCTCCTTGTACAGTTTTATCAAGCCATCTTTTTCAAGATCAGCAAACAGGATATCGTCTAACTGTAGTGTAATGTCAGCATCTTCTGCAGCATAAGGCACAACCTTATCTATAGAAATATCACGCATACTCAACTGATTCTTACCTTTCCCTATAAGTGTTTCAATAGGCACCGGTTTATAATTAAGTATTGTCTCAGCCAAATAATCCATCTTATGTCTCAGGTCAGGATTCAATAGATAGTGAGCAATCAATGTATCGCGAATTGGTCCCGCTAATTCGACACCGTGACGCTTCATTACAATAGCATCATATTTATAATTGTGGGCTATCTTTGCTATATCAGAATTCTCAAGTACGGGTCTGAAAATATCAACGATAGCTGCAGACAAGTCTGGGTCAGCAGGCACAGGAACATAGTATGCTTTTGACTTTTCATAAGCGAATGCAATACCAACCAATTCAGCATCATTTGCATTTATAGAAGTAGTCTCCGTATCAAAACAAATTACTTTCTGTTGGGATAAATCTACAGCTAGCTGCTTCATAGCATCTTCCTGATCAACCTTTATGTACTCATGTTCCGTTGAATCTAAATCCTTAAACAGCTTCTTTGTAGCAGGTAATTTTGGCTGACTTGAACTTGCAGGAGCTCCACCGAATAATCCACCCAATTGCTGATCATTATTATCTGATTCACCTAGCATTTGTGCAGTAAGTCTTCGGAATTCTAATTCTTGGAATAACTTACCAAGGAATGGTTTATCCGGTTCCTCAAGAATAAAGTCCTCAAAATTCACATCAACAGGAACCTCTGTATTGATCGTAGCCAATACTTTTGACATACGTCCTTGTTCAGCAAATTCAATGACATTTTCCTTTTGCTTCCCTTTTAATTGGTCCACATTTTCTAGTAGACCTTCAAGAGAACCATATGCAGCAAGTAATTTCTGAGCAGTCTTTGGTCCAATTCCAGGAATACCTGGGATATTATCCACTGCATCTCCTTGAAGCCCTAATATATCAATGACTTGTTCTACACGTTCGATTCCCCATTTCTCCAATACCTCATCAACACCAAGAACCTCTGCATCATTACCGCTTCGTGCAGGCTTGTACATGTAAATATTAGGGGACACCAACTGCGCATAATCCTTATCTGGGGTCATCATGTAAACGGTAAAACCTTCTTTTTCAGCTTTCTTAGCGACCGTTCCAATGACATCATCAGCCTCAAAACCTTCACAAGTGATTATCGGAATTTTAAATCCTTTTATAACCTCATGGATATAAGGGAATGCAGCAGTGATTTCTTCTGGCTGAGCTTCTCTGTTTGCTTTATAATCTTCAAAGATCTCATTTCTAAAGGTTGGTCCACTCAAATCAAAACTAACCGCCAAATGCGTAGGATTCTCCTTTTTAATGAGTTCACGTAATACATTTGTGAATCCCATAATTGCGGATGTATTTAATCCTTTAGAATTAATCAATGGTCTGGTGATGAAGGCATAATGTGCTCTGTATACCAGCGCGTGACCATCAAGAAGAAAGAGTTTTTTGTCAGCCATAAGGTATGTGCTTAATTGTTTAATACACTAAAATAAAATATTGTACTTAATCAACAAGGCTTCAGTGAAACTTAATGCAACACCAGGTTCTCCAGTACTATCAAGTATTACACTAACATTATCATCATAAAACAGTTCTGTCACTAAATTAAGAGACACATTTTTTATCAACTGAATATTGATATCTGTTTTCCATAGAATATCAAGATTCTGTGGATTCATTAAGTAGTTTGAATATAAATCCAGAGAAGAATTGATATTCATTTTCTCTTCAAAGAACTTATTGGTGTAAACAACCTTCAAATTAGATCCCATTTGCCTTAGGGATTGCTCGCCCACTGGATTACCATGAATATTCAAAGCTGCTACAGATGGATCGTTCACATAGATAAGCTTGTAGGAAATTGGTGAGTAGAATACAGAAAGGTTAGCTTTAGGTTTGTAATCAAGACCCGGTGAAAAACTTGCTGTAAGTGGTGAAAGGAATTTTGCGATTAATTGCTTATCTCCATCTCGGTTTCTCAACACATTACCTTCATAGGTATTCAATAAAAGTGTTTGAGTTTGTAACTCTGCAGCAACAAATAGCTTTTCATTATTTCCTTTAAATCCAAACTTAGAGTTGAATCGAAAAACATCCAGATTTTTTATAAATAAGGTGTCTGCGAAACCAACTTTTTGAGCGGACAATTGAAGAGATACATTATTCTCCCAATTGATATTATCCTTCTTGTAATTAGCGAACCAGTTGCTTAAGCCACCAAGACCTATTCTATTATCACCAGCACCTGGTTTTGGATTGATTTGTAACAACTGTGCAAAATCAAACCCAATGCCTCCACCAAGCTTCCAATCTGAAACTTCCGTGGTAGTAGTATCAACAGTCTCCTGAGCTATAACATCTGAGGTCGTCAACAGCATACCAAGCCCTATAACAAAAGCTAAAAATCTCATTATTTTATATTTAGAATTAACAATAAACAGATGCAAATATATCTTATATATCATAGAGTTTATCACTTATGATTATTTACTTTATTTGCTTATTCATAAAGATGAATCAAAGTATTTAAGGTACATTTGGCAATCAAAACAAAGTAAGTGAAAAAGTCCCTAATTATAGCACATTTTTATCTGTTTGTAGTTGCCTTGATCTACGGTGCAAACTACACGATCGCCAAAGGAGTTCTAAGCGATGGATACATGGGCCCCAATGGCTTTATTTTGTTAAGAGTTTGCAGTGGCGCTCTGCTGTTTTTCCTTTTCCACCGTCTATTTGTCAACGAAAAAGTAGAAAAAAAAGACTTGGGACTTATTGCACTATGTGGGCTATTTGGTGTTGCAATTAATCAACTCTGCTTTTTTAATGGATTAAAACTGACCAGTCCTGTCAATGCATCTCTAATAATGCTGACCACCCCCATATTGGTGTTAATCGCTTCATCAATATACATCAAGGAAAAAATTACCATTTATAAGGTTATAGGAATTATAATAGGTGCAGCAGGTGCAACCCTTCTCATATTAGGTAATGATAATAATCCTACAAACCAAAGTAATATATGGGGAGATCTCCTGATATTGATCAATGCTAGTTCCTATGCAATCTATTTGGTATTGGTCAAAAAGCTAATGAAGAAATACAATCCAACCACAATCGTAAAGTGGGTTTTTCTTTTTGGAGTACTATATGTTTTTCCATTTGGAATAGGGGAGTTTGTAAAAACCGATCCAGCCTCATTCCCAATGCAAATATGGTTGTCCATAACCTTCGTTATATTTGGAACGACCTTCCTAAATTACCTACTGAATGCAAAAGCACTAACTATTGTAAACCCTTCAGTTGTATCAGCTTACATCTATTTACAACCTTTGGTGGCAACTATTATTGCCATTTTATTCTCCGGTTTCAAATTAGATAAATTCACCATCTCATCAAGTATTCTCATTGCCTTGGGACTCTATATAAGTGCATTTTATAAAAGGAATGGATAGCTCATCAAATTTTTTAATTTCTCAATTGATCCATTAGGTATAAAAATAAAAATATATACTAATCTGTTTTTTAGGCTATTGATTAAAAACAGCAAACTTCATTCAACCAACAAATATTTTAAATTGTAATTGATTGGTAAAATTTAATTTTTACATACCACTCCATTTGTTGTTTTTTTATGTAAATTAAACTGCATAACATCGAATTTGGAATAATTAAAGTTTAAAAAACCCTAAACTCATTGTATTATAATTAAAACTTTAATTAACCAAGGTTAAGCTGTATCTCAAAACCCCCTATCAATGAAGCTAGGACATTCTGATCACAAAAATCTTATGTTCATCTACAATCTCATTCAAAGTAGTGATTCTGTAGATCTAGACATTATTCAACATCTTAGTCTGGATGAATATCTTGAAATTATTGATATCACCTGGTCTAATCATTCCTTTTCTATAGCAGGTATCATAATTGATTTTGCACTCTCAAAATTTCCGGATAATATTGATTTTATTGAAAGTAAAATTCAGAACCTTATCCATGAAAAAGATTACAGGTCAGCATTTTACTTCCTCAAAGACTATGCCTCTGGCATCCTTTTGCCCTTTGATGTAAAGATTATTGAATTAGATATTTACCTCAAAATGAATCAGTATGAGAAAGCTGGTTTATTAATTGAAAATATACTTCCTTCTTGTGACGAACAAGAGAGCATGGTCATACTTTATAAAGGATTGATAGAGCTCCAAGCTCAAAATCCCTACAGAGCAATGGAGTACTTTAAAGAGTCCGTTCTATTATGGCCAGAAAACCAAAAAGCACAAACTCAGGTTTGTAAACTTATGCTAAGCGATAATACATTGGAAGAAAATGAATCTTTCATTGATACCATATTAGATATAAACGCATTTGCCTATCAGTTTTGGTATTGCAAAGGTAAAATATACAATAATAGAGGTGAGTACCAGGAAGCATTAGAAGCCTTTGATTTTGCTTATGTATCCTGCGAACTGTACTTACCTGCCATAGAAGCAAAATTAGAGTTATTTCTAGAGGCGGAAAGATATGAATACGCCCTACAGGAACTGATAAAAATTATAGAAGACTTTGAACCAAGCGTTTATCATTATATTAAAACTGCAAGTTGTTTCAGATACTTGGGTAAATCCGATAAGGCTAGACAGATACTTCATTTTGCACTGGAAATTTATCCTGAAGAAGAAGATTTGTTCTATGAACTTAGTCTAATAGAAGTTGAAGAAGAAGACTACAGCCTAGCTTTAGAATTTATTCTCCAAGCAATCAATCTGAATGATGCTAATGAAGATTTTCACACAGCAGCAGCTATGATTTATGAAAGTCTTGATAAATATATTTTAGCAGAAGCACACTTGAAAGAAAGCTTGTCTTTGGATGATACCAATCAAGAAAATTGGTTAAGACTTTGTACCTACTCGTTTGACATTGGAGACTATGAGACCTGCCTAGAGGTTATTTCAGAATCTAAAGAACACATCTATTCAAATAAAATTGAGGTATTGGAAGCAGCTATCTATTTTGAAAAAAATGAACGCAGTACCGCTTTTGAAATTCTGAACAAGGTAATTGAAGAAGATATACATTCTGTAAATGAAATATTCATGCATATCCCAACACTAGAAAACGATGTTGAGATCAATGCATTATTGCAAGTGTATCAACCCATATAAGGGCTGATACACTTACCTATTAGTCAATGAATCTAATTTTCATTTCCACATCCTCTACAGGTCGGTCATTCGGATCTTTCTGCAAAGTAGCTATACTATCTATTACCTCAAAACCTTCAACAACCCTTCCAAAAACGGTGTATTGACCATCAAGAAATGGTGTACCTCCGTATTCCAAATAATCAGCGCGCTGTTCAGGACTGTAATGCATGCCATTACGAGCCTCAAAACTGTCCAACATCTTTTCGTTCAATTTTGAACCATGGACGATGAAGAACTGAGAACCAGAGCTTCTCTTTTCTGGATTTACCTCATCTGGTGTTCTGGCAGCTGCTAATGCACCTTTTATATGCACATGCCCAGCATCTATTTCATTTGGAATTGTAAAACCAGGTCCTCCAGAACCTAAAGCAGATCCGGATTTAGCATTTTTTGATTTAGGATCTCCACCCTGTATCATGAACCCATCAATCACACGGTGAAATAATAAACCATCGTAAAACGCTTTCTCCACAAGCTCAATAAAATTAGCTCTATGCAAAGGTGTATCCTCATATAGTTCTATAATGATAGTTCCCTTCTTCGTTTCTAATTCCACTAAACAATGATCCGTAGCACGAACCAAAATACGTTTGGTAATGGTATCTGCTTTGCTACCTTTTATAGCACTCAACCGTACTTCATAATTCCCAGAACGAGCATATACATGCTCAGGATTAGCAACGGAAGAGGTGTCTCCGTCTCCAAAATCCCAAACATAAGCATCGGCCTTTTCCGAAATATTCTCAAATCCAACAGCATCCAGAACCTGATAGTCTTTCTCCGCATAAGAAAACTGAGCCATGGGTCTTGAACACGAAACTATTACTCCCGCAACACTTACAAGAATTAATACTCTTCCTAACATCAATTAAGCATTTTTACTTTCATAACTACATCTTCTAGAGGTCTATTAGCACGATCCGTCTCAGAAACAGCAATATTATCCAATACATCAAAACCTGAAATCATACGACCAAAAATTGTGTAATCTCCATCAAGGTTTGGCGTTCCAGTAGTACTTCCATATTCAGACTTTTGTTCAGCAGAGTAGGTAAACTTATCACCTCTAGTTTGATTGAACATCTCTAACATCTGTGGATTGACCGGTGAACCGTGTACTATATAGAATTGAGAGCCTGAGCTCTCTTTTTGAGGATTAGCTGCATCTCCTAGTCTTGCAGCCGCTAATGCACCCTTTGTATGAATAAACTGAGGCAAAATTTCGGCTGGGATAGTATAACCTGGACCTCCACTACCTAGTCTTTTTCCAGGCGCAGCATCTATAGAATTCGGATCTCCACCCTGAATCATAAAGTTTTGCATAACTCTATGGAATAAAGTCCCGTCATAAAAATCTTCTTCGACTAGTTTAACGAAATTATCTCTGTGCCCAGGAGTTTCATCAAATAACTCAAAGGTCATGTTTCCATAGTTAGTCTCTATTACAAATTGTCTCGGTCCTTTTTCCTGATTACAAGAGAACAAAAACAAACTAGACAAGGCAATAAATATAAATGATCGTATCATCTTAATCTTCACTTTTAATTATTGAACTAAAATATTTGACGGATAAGGTTTTTAAGTACCCTTCCTGCTCTTTTTCTCCTTTCTTTTCTATAGTCTTAACCTGCTTCCAATGCGGCCACCCATCATCATCCAAGCCCTCAAATTCATATACCCCGTCTTGACTCATCAATCTGCAAACAGCGATATGCATCAAATCCTGCTTTTCCTCTTTAGTATAGTTATCTCTCAACTGGCCCAATTCTTGAATACCTATCATAAACAAAACGGTATTCAGATCTGGCAATACATCACTTCTCAATGTATCCTTTAAAAAATGCCTTACCTTCAACCATTCAAAATCCAATTCCCAATCTTCCATCTTATTATTTTAAAGCTCTGAAAACTTTGCAGAAACCCTTTTTGCTTTACTTGCAGGAATCAATCCCGCTAACCCACCAATAAACAATACGGTAAAACTAACAAGCAAAATATCACTTAATCTCAAGCTGGCAGGATACGCCGGCTGCACAAATCCCTGTGATAAAGAAATCAAACCATTAGGTAAACCTTTGTGAATAAAATAAAGGCTAATTGCCAAAACAAGCCCAATTACTAAACCAATACCACTCATCAAAATTCCTTCAAGCAGGAAAATCCTCCAAATCATTCCGTCCGTTGCCCCCATGGATTTAAGTACTGCTATATCCTTTTGCTTTGCCAAAACTACCATCAACAAGGCACCTACCATATTAAAAGCAACAAGCACTAATGTAAGACTTAACAAAGCAAAACCAAGTAGTTTTTCAATGTTCATGATTCGCAAATAAGCGGCCTGCTGTTCAAAGCGATTTTTAATTACATAATCCTCTCCAGCTAGCCCCTTAACCTTATCCTCTACATCTTCAAATGTCACTCCCGGCTGTAAGCTTACCTCATAGGCACTCAAACTATTCTTTTTACTCATCAAAGATTGAGCATATTCAAGCGAAGAAAGCATATACCTGTTATCGTATTCCTCCTGAACCGCAAACTTTCCGGCTGGGAAAGCAGGTTTGGTTTTGTAAGGTCTGCTCATGATTGAGCCTTTATTATTTCTAGGTGTATAAACATTCATTCGACTGCTTAGTTTGTTATCGACATAAACATCCAATTTATACCCCATCCCATAACCTAAGACCAAATAATCTAGACCATCTTTTTTAAAGTAATAATCTCCTGTTCGCATCATGGTATCGATACCACTTACGAGATTGTAATTTTCGCTAACACCTTTAAGTACGCCTATATCCTGACTTTCGTCATACTCGAAAATTGAGATAAACTCAACACTTTTAGCAACCTCTCCTATACCTTCAATAGCTTCAAGCTGAGCTATGAATTCGGCATCTTCTTTGAAAAATTTTCCACTTGATGCTTCGATTCGAATATCCGGATTGAAATTGCTGTAAAGACTTTTAAGTAAATCCTCAAATCCATTAAAAACAGACATGATCAGAATCAATGCAGCAGTACCTACTGTCATTCCTAAGATGGATATCCCAGTAATTAGATGGATGGCATTTGTATACTTTTTGGAGAACAAATACCTACGAGCAATTTTAAGTGTTAAGCTCATGCTTATTTTTTATCTACTAAAGCCTGATAAACGGCTTCCTGTATTCTTGGTCTGTAATTTAACCTTCCCAACTTATTATTCTTCATACTTGGATAGGTTCGATTCGACAAAAATATATAAATCAAATTTTCCTGAGGATCTGCCCAGCATGCTATTCCTGTAAATCCAAGATGACCAAATGTGTATGGAGAAGCAGATTCAGCCATATTTAAAGTAATGGATTCATCCAGCTGCTTCATATCAAAACCCAATCCTCTTCTGCTACAGCTTTCACATCGTTGGGTAAAAGTACGAATTGTATTGGCACTTAAATACTGCTTCCCATTATATCTACCGCCATTTAAGAGCATTTGCATAACTACCGAGAGGTCTGAAGCCGTTCCAAACAGACCGGCATGACCAGAAACACCTCCTAACATAGCAGCACCCATGTCATGGACATAACCCTGTACAACCTGTTGTCTGAAATAATTATCACGCTCAGTAGGTGGAATATCCTTTTTCGAAATGGACTTCAAAGGATTGAAGCCAAGTCTATCTAATCCCATAGGACCATAGAATCGCTCATGAACATATTGATCTATCGACTGACCTGTTTTTGCTCTGACCAAGGCAGCCATTAAATAGAACCCTAAATCACTATATACATAACCCTGTTCTGGCTTTACCTCTGAAGCTACAATTTTAGTCCACACAGAATCAACATAAGCCTCATTCATGAACAGTTTTCGGGCTACCTCCACAGAAAAATCATCATCTGCTTTATTACTGTAAAGCGAATCAACCGGCCTCCTCCTTGAATCCACCGTTTCCAAGTAAAATGGAATCCAGGCTTTTAATCCTGATCGATGTCTTAAAACATCTGCAATCACTAAATTTTCTTTATTACTCCCCTTTAGAAAAGGTATATGCTTCCCTAAGCTATCCTGCAAATCAATAAGACCAGCCTCTTCTAGTGACATAACTGAAAGGGTAGTTGCTGCTATTTTTGTAACCGATGCCAAATCAAACACAGCTGACTCTTCTGTCTCGGATCTTCTCTTATACGTATGATAGCCATAAGCCTCCTCTAAGACAATATGCCCATCCTTGGCTACTAAAACGACACACCCAGGAGTTGCCTTTTCCCGTATTGCTTCCTTTGCAATTGAATCAACCGAAAGCTTAAGGTCTGAGTGAAAACCCATATCCTCTGGATTTGCATATCCTAAAACAAGGCTTCTTGGCACAACCTCTCCATCATTAAACTTGGATTTACTACTAGCAGTTACTGGAAGCTTTCCATCAATTCTATAAACCCCAAACATAGCCTGTGCGGCAATATCTTGAACATCGTCCTGATCAGAATAGGCAACCAAAACAGATGGAACATCGTCAAAAGCATAAAGTGCATATGGATTTCCAAATAAAAGAAGGGTTATCCCTTTGTGAGCGGATAATGCCTTTATCAACTCTACCTGGTCAGCACTCATATCAAAGTTTTTTCGCTTTGAATTGGACATCCCATGTAAACTCACAATAAGCTTGTCATACTTTGAAGACTTACTCAATAAGCTCTTGATTTTTCCAGAATTGATTTTGGATCCAAGCTGAATTTTATCAATTGATTTAAAGTCAGAAAGACGATCCTGAAACTGATTTGAATCAGATGCTCCAATAGCAATACTTAAAATACGTTCCTTACTATTCGAATTAAAAGGATACAGATCATGCTCATCACGAACTAATGTCATTGATCCCTGAATAAGTTTTTTCCTAAAGACGTAAGACTCTGATCGTTTTAGATCTTCCTCTATGGAGGATAACTCAATTGGTGAGTAATTTGAAAGGCCACAATCATATTTAGCCTTTAGTATTCTTTTTACACTTGTGTATACCTGATCCCTATCTAAAGAACCTTCATCCAAACGCTTAAGAATATTTTCAATGGCCAACTCAACTTCACTTGGGATAAGCAAGATGTCATTTCCCGCATCCAGAGCTACACCCTCCAATGTACCTCGCTTATGATGTTTAGTTACTCCATCCATATCTAGGCCATCCGTCATAATAAGTCCATCATATCCTAGCTCTTCACGAATCAAACCAGTTACAACTGGCTTTGAAAGGGTAGTGGGTAGATTTGGTGTTGTATCAAAAGCAGGAACACTTAAGTGTGCTACCATCATTGAACCGATTCCCTGATCAGCTAAAAACTTAAAAGGAAACAACTCAATGGAGTCTAATCGCTCTCTGCTGTGTTTTATAATTGGAAGGTCAAGGTGAGAATCTGTATCTGTATCACCGTGTCCTGGAAAATGCTTGGCACATGCAAGCACACCATTGTCTTCATGGCCTTTTGCATACATGTAAGACTTAACTGCCACATTGTAAATGTCCTCCCCGAATGATCTAAAATTAATGACAGGATTTGCAGCATTATTATTTACATCTACCACAGGTGCAAGGTTAATATGAATGCCCAATCGCTTACAGTCATCCGATATATAATGCCCCAATTCATAGATCAATTTATTATCTTGAATTGCTCCTAAGGCCATATTATACGGAAAGGATACCCCATACTTCTTCAAACGCATACCTAGACCCCATTCAGCATCCGAAGAAACCAATAAAGGTACATGAGCCACTTTTTCATTGAGTAGGTTATTTATCCTGGCTTGCTCTTCAGGATTTCCCTGAAAAAAGCATAGTCCACCTACCTGTTGATTTTCAACTAATCCTATCAATTTGTCAACATGATCCTGTCCTTTATCAGAATGCGCTCGTACCATAAATAATTGGCCAACTCGCTGTGCGTCTGTCATTTCATTAAAGACAGAATCTACCCATATCCTTCGATTTTCCACATCAGATTGTGCCAGCAATAGTGTAGGAAACAGGAAGACTAACACAATTAACCAATTCATTCTTAAGATCATATTCTTTAGTTTCTAAGAGTTACCATTATTGTTTCTCAACTTAACAAAAAAGTCTGGGTCCATGGACAAAATCTTTTGTTCCAATTCTGCTACCTTTTCAAGGTTCTGAAGATTGGCGTATGCCGTGAGCAAATTATAATAGGACCATGCATTATATGGCTCCAAGTCCACACATTTTTGGAAGTAGACCAAAGCTTGTTTGGAGTTTTGAGATATCCCATATGCAATACCTAATAAACGGTTCACCTCATAACTTTGATTCCCTTTCATGGACTCTGCTTTGTGCAGATATTGAAGCGCCTTAGTCAGATTATTCTCTGTCTGCCCTGCATATTCTCCTCCTCGCAAGTAGGCTTCAAACAAATTATTCTGAGCATTTTCATAGTTTGGATCCATCTTTAATATGCGCTCATACCAAAGAATAGATTCATCAAATTCTTTTAGATAAAAAGCTGCATTACCTCTTAGAAGATAAGCATTCTTATATGTAGGATGAATTTGAATGGCCTGGTCAGTATACTCCTTCGCTTTTGTAAGTTGTTTAAGTTTACTCGCGTCAGGATCATTCTTATGAGTGTCAATCAAAATGCCCGCTGCAGAGGTACATAGTTTAGCTGACTTTGTAGATTGCTGAATGTCTGAGGTGAATAAGGTGTAATTATTTTCCCAAACCTTATTTCTTTTAAAACTGCCAAATGCAAAAACCAGTATTAAAAGATAGAATGGATAGTAAGCAGGTTTAGTCAACTCAGTTACCATAGTACCCTTCAAACGTTCAGCACTTTTTACATAAAGTAAAGCAATAAGCAGGCAGAAGCCTAAGGATGGCATAAAAATAAAACGCTCTGCCATATTGGTCCCTATAGAGATCACAACATTGGATACAATCGAAAGTGTGATAAGGTAAAAACCTATCGAAAAACTAATAATAGGTCGCTTCTTAAACTGTGTAAAAAACAAAACTCCTAAACCTAAATAGGTCAACACAGAGCCAACAACTGCAAGGTCTGACCATTGCATTAATTCTATATATCTGGGGTAATAATCATGCGTAAGACCGGTAGGTAAAAACAGTAGTTTAACATAAGCACCCAAGGTATAGAAAACCGTAGGTAGCTTTTCCATAAATGTCATTGCTTCATAGGAGTTTCCGGTCCACTTTAGAAAAGGATTATTCATAAGCTCCAGAGACTCCGAACCCAACGAAAATCCTAACACAGAAAAACGAATACCCATAAAAATACCAACCCCTATAAAAGCAGGTAAGCTTGATTTAAATATTTCCTTAGCCTTAATATCTCTAAATAAATACAATGCCAAAGGAATAATAACCACAAAGGTTATTGCATTTTCCTTCGACAAGGATGCTAAAAGTAAACAAACTCCACTCCAAACCAGAGACATCATTTTTCTATGATCTACATAGCGCAAAACATGAGAAAAACTTAAGATTGAAAATAAGAGGGTAAGTATCTCATCTCTTCCTTTAATATTAGCGACTACTTCTGTATGAACTGGATGCACAGCAAATATTAAGGCAGCAAGAAAAGCCAATACTTCACTATGTTTGTGATCCTTTAATAGTTGACGAATAAAAGCAAGAATCAAGCCACATAGTAATGCAAATAAAACAACATTAAAGAAGTGTCCTACAAAGGGATTTTGTCCAAACAATTCATATTCTACAGCAAACATGACCAAGCTCAATGGTCTATAGCGACCACCTTGCACGAGATTATCCTTACCGTCTTTTTTAAAGAATCCATAAAAGGTATCCTTTGAAAAAATATCCCCTAAGCCCTCAAGTCCCTGAGTAGTAAATTGATTGTCAGTAATTACAATGGAATCGTCAAGTGCATATTCATGCCCCAGTGTGTTGGCATGTACTAAAAAAGCTACAACAAATACCAGCAACGGCAATAGCCCATCTTTCTTAAAGTATCTGCTAAGTCCTGACATAATTCAATTCAATTAAGTATTATTGTTTAACTAATATACATTCTACGGTATCAAAACCTTGATCGCTGCAGGAATAGACACAAACCTGCATGGCGCCTCTCCAATGTATTCTCCATCTACCTCAAGATCCATAGACCTATCCGTATCCAAGCACTGCACCTCTATTTCTTCACTATCAAAAGATTCGACTTTCGGATGCTCCTCGTAAGTTCCATTATAAAATCGTTGCAACTCATATACCACCTCAAGCTTTTTTAGGTCCTTTGCGGCAGTAAAAGATAATTTACCATCGAAGGGGTCCGCAGAAGGAACAATCTCCATACCACCGCCTGCAAACCGATTGATGCCAATATTTAAGGTATAGCATCTTGAATCAAAAGATTGGTTACCCCAGATAACCTTAGCGTGATGCAGTTTATAAGCAATTAGACATTTTAATAACATGGACAGATAAACGAGCTTATTCTTCTTTGGCATAAAACCCTGTTCTAGTTTTTTAACCAAATAAGCATCATAAGCCATTCCCGCCACATTAATAAAATATCGCTGTTCATCATTCCCAGATGACTTATAATAAACTAGACCAAGATCATGTTGTGCAGATTTTTCACCCCTTAACATTTCGAGCCACGTTTGGGGATCAGTTGTAATCCCCATCCCTTTTGCCCAATCATTACCTGTCCCGGTTGGAAACAGACAATAACAAGTTTTTGAACGGACATAAGATGGCAACTCCATTAGTCCATTTATAATTTCATTGTTTGTGCCATCGCCACCTACTCCAATCACATAATCATAAGTATGCTTATTCAATGATTCGACAATCCATTCTCTAGCCGCTCCTTTTCGATCAGTAACTAAAACAGAAAGGTTTTCGAAGTTAGTCTTTAGTAATTCGATGAATTCTCTGGACCGTTTCTTCGACTTTCTGTTTCCACTTACAGGGTTCAGGATGACTAAAATGGTTTTATGCTCAATCATTGAAGTAAGTTACCTAATTAATTTTTATCGAGTAAAAATAGATATATATAGATAAATTTATCCAAAGCTCGTATTAAATGGTAGTTTAGCCCTATCAAAAATTTAAAATCATGAGTTCCATAATAAGTGTCCAGAATGTAAGTAAACATTATGGTGATTATACTGCAGTAAACGGAATCAATCTTGAGTTAAAAAAAGGTTGTCTGTTTGGATTGTTAGGACCAAATGGTGCAGGAAAAACATCCTTGATTAGGATGATGACCACCATTACCGCTATAGACGAAGGAAAGATTCTATTTAACGGAACACCTCTCAATAGTGATACTCCTAAACATATAGGGTATATGCCCGAAGAAAGAGGTTTGTACAAAAAAATGAAAGTAGGGGATCAGCTGCTCTATTTGGCTCAACTCAAAGGTATGAGTAAAAAAGAGGCAGAAGAAAAGATAATGTTCTGGATGGAACGCTTCGAGATTGAAGATTGGTGGGAAAAAGAAATCCATGAACTCTCAAAAGGTATGCAGCAAAAAATTCAGTTTATCTCTACTGTTGTTCATGAACCTGAGTTACTGATATTAGACGAACCCTTTTCTGGATTAGATCCTATTAATACGAACCTTATTAAGTCTGAAATCTTCCGATTAAAGGAAAATGGAACGACTATTATTTTTTCAACACACCGTATGGAACAGGTTGAGGAAATTTGCGAGGAGATTATTCTTGTCAATAAGGGTAATAAAGTCCTGAGCGGGAATATTCAAGATATCCGAAACAGATACAAAAAGAATAATTTCGAAATTAAAACGGAGACGCCAGTTGAACAGATAAGTGACATCCCGGGTACTGTTATTGAACAACAGGGTAACACCCTAATAATCCATATGGAGAATGATAATGGCTCCAACGAACTTATCAAATATTTCCTGAATCAAGGACATCGAATCATGTCCTTTAAGGAAATTCTTCCAAGCTTAAATGAAATCTTTATTCAAACCGTAGAATCTGCAGCATCATGAAAAATTTAAAACTGATCATTTCCAGAGAATACCTAACACGGGTAAAGAAAAAGTCATTTATTATAACCACACTTATTACTCCTCTTGCGATAGGCTTGTTCATTTTCGTACTTGGATTTATCCTTAATTACAGTTCTGGAGAGGATAAAACTATAGCGGTGGTTGATCATTCAGGTATCTTCAATAAACCAGCCGACCTT
>OMKD01000201.1 GCA_900299495.1 Sphingobacteriales bacterium | reverse complement strand
TGAATCGTATTATTTAGCATGTGCCCCATGTGAAGAACACCAGTTACATTTGGTGGAGGAATGACTATAGAAAAAGCTTCTCTTTCATCAGGTACTGAGTGAAAATAATTCTTCTCCATCCAGTGGTCATACCACTTCCCCTCTACTTCCTGAGGATTGTAACGAGTTGACAATTCCATGCTTACTTTATTTCTGTTTTTGGTATTCTAAAAAATGAATGTTGCTTCCTTCTAATAGCAGAACAAAGGAAGCAACATATTTGTGCACAAATATAAGTTTTACTTATTATATCAGTATAGGAAATTAATATTAATCGAAAAGCCCCGTATTTTTTTGCAGTTTTATCAAATCTTCAAAGGATTCACGGCGTCGAATAAGGTAATCTTTCCCTTCATGGATCATCACCTCTGCAGGTTTCAATCTAGAGTTGTAATTGGATGCCATACTAAAGCAATATGCACCCGCATTATGAAAACATAATACATCACCAACACGGATTTCATTGATTCTTCTGTTGACAGCAAAAGTATCTGTTTCGCATAAATAACCTACAACATTGTAAATTCTAGGATTACCACTTGGGTTACTTATATTTTCAATATGATGATAAGAACCATAGAACATCGGTCGGATTAAATGATTAAATCCGGTATCCATTCCTGCAAAAAGTGTGGAAGGGGTAATCTTAACGGTATTCACCTTACTTAGTAAAACACCTGATTCAGACACCAAAAATTTGCCCGGTTCAAACACCACATCTACAGTCCTGCCGTATTCTTTATAAAAGGCTTTCATTCGGTCACTTATCAGTTGACCTAGATGCTCAATATTCGTTTCAATATCACCTTTCTTGTAAGGAACTTTAAATCCAGATCCAAAATCAATGTATTTAAGATCCTTAAAGGATTTTGCAGCATTCAACAGAATTTCGATAGCATTCAAAAACACCTCTGCATCCAAAATATCTGAGCCAGTATGCATGTGAATACCCTCAACTTTTATATTCCAGGATTCTACTAATTTGAGTACGTGCGGCAACTGGTGGATAGAAATTCCAAATTTTGAGTCAATATGACCAACAGAAATTTTCAAATTCCCTCCAGCCATTATATGTGGATTGATCCGGATACAGACACTCTTATTCGGAAATTTCTGGGCGAACAACTCTAGCACATCCAGGTTATCAATATTTACAGACACCCCTTTATGCGCAGCCTCTTCTAATTCTTCAATCCCCACACTATTTGGTGTGAAAAATATATCTGAAGGATTATATCCTGCTCGTATACCAAGCGCAACTTCCTCAATAGAAACAGCATCTAAGCCAGCCCCTAAACTACGGATATACTTTAGGACTTCAATATTTGTAAGTGCTTTGCAGGCATAGTGTAATTTTACAGGAATATCATTGAACGCCCCCATCAAACGTTCATATTGTTTCTTGATAACAGCAGTATCATAAACAAACAAAGGAGATTCATATTTCTTTGTGAGATCCATTAAGGACATCTGTAACCTATCCGTTTCAGGCTTCATTTTTAAAAAATAAAAGTACTACCAATTCTGTTTAAAAGACCAAAATATACAAATTTATTTGGGCTAATTTTCAGTAGCTTAGAAAATAATGATAGTTTATACTAAAATTATTTATTGAAGTATACACCAAAGTCTTAATCAAAGGCATCTATTTGATGAAATGACCTGGTACCCTAAAGATGATTAATGGATATTCGTAAAGAACTCATAAAGGCATGCAAAGATGGAATTCCTTCGGCTCAGAAAGAATTGTACGGCATATTATCGCCTTTCCTACTTGGAGTATCCCGAAGGTATTTCAAAGATCCAGTGTCTGCTGAGGATGTTATGATTGAAGCAATGTATAAAATACTTACCAAATTGGATAAGTATTCTGGCGAAGGCAGTTTCATGGGTTGGGCAAGAAGGATTTGTGTAAACGAATGCCTTATGGTCATTAGAAAGCAAAAAGTATTTACCGATAGCATAGATGATACTCATTTAGAAATCAGTGATACAGACCATATAGAAGGTGATGTTATGGTCCAGGACATTTTAAAACTGATTGATTCATTGCCAGTAGGCTACCGAACAGTGTTCAATATGTATGTTATTGAAGGCTATAAGCATAGAGAAATAGGTGAAAAACTTGACATCAGCATCAATACTAGTAAATCCCAGTTAATCCTTGCAAAGAAAAAGCTAAGAAAAGCATGGGAACAATTAAATAACATGACTCTTGATTAAAACAAGAAATAATGGGAAAGAATCTTTTTGATCAAATGGCGAAAAAAAGCAGAGAGCTTAGGGTAAATCCTAGCGAAGCAGCATGGACAAAGCTCGAAGCTAAACTTAATGAAAACGTCACAAAGCCTAAGGTTAAAATCCGAACACTGTTTAGACAAATCAGTATTGCTGCTGCTATAGCACTATTGGCTTTAAATGCCTATGCCTTGATTTCATTTTTAAACATGAACTATCAAGAGCTTAACGCAGATCCTATTGTTCTGATGGAAATTCCTGAAACACCTAATGCGGAACCTAAAATCTTCCCAGTATCCAACTTCGACAAGGTGAATATTAGTGAAGGAAAAAGGAATGATCTTTTTATAAACTACAATAAGAACTACACGAATTCTACCAACAGATATTCAAGCAATTTAAATGATTTAGTAGGTATTTGGACGGATGACAAGCAAATTGAACTCAGCATATTCAGTTCAGAATCAAATCAGCTGTTTTTTGCCTTGGAAGATGAAAATTCAAATAAGCTAATTTTAAAAGCAAAACAGCAAGGAGACGATATCGTTATAACTGACAAAAAAGGGAGTGCTTTTGTGGATCAAATCCACTCTTTAGAATACAGCAAGGATGGGTTTTTATTGCTAGCCAATCAAAAGAAAATTGAAATCAAACAACTTGACGAACATACCATTCAGATTGATGTGATTTCAAGTCAAACAAATACAACAAAATACTTCCTAAACAGAGCTTTATAAGAGCTCTGTTTTATTTTTTTTAAATGGTGAACGAGGAGTCCACTTCTCCCTTGATGGTTTTAATAATCTAAATAAATAAATAGATAAACTCTGGAATAAAGGGTTGGGATGTTTATAGTAACAATTAAGATCTTCCCCCATAGCACCAACTGAAGATTTAATCTCCATTGCTGTCCTCGAGAAATTAATACGCTTATACCCTTTTTCAATCCCGATGCGAGTCAATTCAAGCAAAAGGTTGAAGTAAATCTTATATTTTTTATTGTCTTTATTTCTGACACCAATATAGTGGGCTTCCATTTCTTCAGAGCCATGAATTATGGTAAAAAACCCTTTAAATACTCCATCTTTGAAAAAGCCAAAGAAATCAAAGTCTTCTTTCAACTCCCTCTTGAGGTTAGCGAAATATCCTTCAGGAAATTTTAAAGCATTGAAACTTACATTGGAAATAATTTCTTCAAACAGTTCGTTGATCTCAGCAGTGTGATTTAATATCTCATCAGCATTTAGAGACCTAACCTCAAAATCTTCTATTTTACTTTTGGCTTTATTGATTTTCATCCTGTATTTAGAGGTAATTGCCGCTAAATAATCATCAAAGCTTGACCAAGTTTCATCCAGATGAAACACCATCCTGGGCTGGAACTTAGTTTTCAAGAATTTATTTGCGATGAAAAGGTCTTGCTGTTTCTTATTGTTATTGTATAGATCTTTGAAAAGAACACCTCGAAGCGGCTTACAGAATTTTGCAACCTGCTTTAACAGGACATTGGAAGAATCAATTAGGAATTGAGTCCCTTCTTCTTCATAGCTTGAGTCTACAAAGTGGTGAGATTGATCACCCGAGGTCAAAAAGTTACCACAAACTAGTAGCTTGATATTTATTTTTGAACGAATAAAAGACTTGAATTTAAAACGGATTTTACCACTTCTCGACTTTGGTATAGCCCCTTTTCGAACACTATTATCCAAGTCAATATCCATGAGCTGAAAGTAAGCTAAACCAGCAAGTTCACCTTCCTTCTCAAGAATCAAATAGTACATTTGCATGCCCATAGGAGACTTAGCTTGTACTGCATTTAAAAACTCAAAACCCAATAATTGTCTGTTTGAAGGTTGGATGTTAAGCCAGGAGCTTTTAACATCGTTTATATCCTCAAACAAATAAGCAGACCATCCTCCACTTTGATGTAACAAATTTACATCCTTGATTTCCTCTAAAGAGCCTGCTGACTTAACATAAATCATGAAACTGAGTTTAGGTTACCATACCATCGAAAAACAACAAGATGGCTGAATTGTTGTACAAAGATAAATTATTAAATCTTATTGAAATGTTAATCTTGTTTAGAATCAAGGCAGGATTCCAAACCTGAATGAATAAAAGTAATGCTAACCCAATTATCAAAAGTCCATTGATCATAGCCGTGATAATTCCAAATCCAGTTTTGGCTAATTCGAAGCATTTCGTCATACTTTAATCTAAATTGCTCCTGAGGGAGATACTTGAAAGAACTATTAGTCACCGGTATGAATACTGGGATTATTTTGTAACTATCTGCTTTTCTTTTTTTCAGACGAAGACCGCACACCAATCTTCCCTCGTGCAAAGATTCAGTCTTATAGGAGTCTGAAAAAAGCAAGCCCTCAGAAAAATTATTCATAGAATCTGTAAGGATACAGGAATGAATTCGAACTAAATTAAAAGGTGGAGCCAATAAGCCTTCCTTATTCTTAGGTAATTGACCGGCCTCCTGCTCAACTTCAAGCACATAGATATTGTTCTTAGGGTCATCAATCAATTTGCTCGAAGACACTTCAGAACAGGAATGCGCTATTATTAAACAAAATAAAGAGCAAACTAAATATTTAAAAAAAGAGCTTATTTTATATTTGCACATTAATAACATCTTATTTAAAAAAAACAATACTATGTCGAAAGATGCATACTTTGGTAGTGAAGACCTAAAGAACTTTGGTAAGATAACAGAATTTCAGGAAGAAATGGGTTCAAAGTTCTTCGATTACTATGGAGAGGTATTCAAAGAAGGAGCTTTGACAGAAAGAGAAAAGGCACTTATAGCTTTAGCGGTTGCTCACACTGTTCAATGTCCCTACTGTATTGATGCCTATTCATCGACCTGCCTTGAAAAAGGTGCAGATGAAGAACAAATGATGGAAGCTGTTCATGTTTCTGCTGCTATTCGGGCAGGGTCTAGTCTTGTGTATGGCACACAGATGATGAAACATGTAAAGAAACTATCCATGTAATTTGAATAACTAAATGCCAATATGGGAGTTAAACAAAAAACAAAATCGCTTTCTGCTAGAGACAGCGCGCTGAGCTCGACGTTTTATCAGCTTGAAGTATTAAGTGGACATGAGCTTAAGACGACTAAATCGTTTCCCAAATTCGATAAGTTAGTTGCCGATTCAAAACCACAAGGATTAAAAGCCAATGTCCCTGAAATCTTTCAATTAAATATCGGCAAGCTATGTAATCAAACCTGCGCGCATTGCCATGTTGATGCAGGCCCTGACAAAAAGGAAGAGAATATGTCCAAGGAGAACCTAGATATCTGCCTTGAAATAATAAAAAACTCTCAGTACATCCATACCGTAGATATTACTGGCGGAGCACCGGAAATGCATCCTTACTTTCGTTGGTTTGTTCAAGAAGTTCGGAATGCAGGAAAAAAAGTAATGGTTAGATGTAATCTAACTATCATAATGGCAAACTCCAGTTACAATGACATCCCGGAATTTTATGCTAAAAACAATGTCCATGTTGTTTCCAGTCTACCGTATTTCAGTAAAAGCAGAACGGACAGTCAAAGAGGAGATGGAGTTTTCGAAGATAGTATAAAAGCACTTCAACTGCTCAACAGCCAAGGATATGGTATTGATGGTAGTAATTTGCAACTTGATTTGGTATACAACCCTTCAGGGGCTTTCTTACCGAGCTCGCAAAGTGTATTAGAAAGAGAATTTAAAAGACAGCTTAAACGGAAATACAATTTAGTATTCAATAATCTATTTGCTATTACCAACCTTCCGATTTCTAGATTCCTGGACTACCTGATCGAATCCGAAAACTATGAAAGTTATATGGAGAAGCTCACTGAGGCCTACAACCCAGCGACTTTAGATGGTTTGATGTGTCTG
>OMKD01000200.1 GCA_900299495.1 Sphingobacteriales bacterium | reverse complement strand
TTGCTCATTAGAGACCTGTGTAGCTAAATAAATACCGAAAAAAGCACCGATTATAGTTCCGATCAAAAGGCGCTGGGACATTTTTATATTCAGTTTTCCTTTTCTGTGAAAAACAAATGCACCGGTAAGACATTGGGTAGAAACTCCTATGCGATTCGACCCATTGGCTACATTAGGTGGTAAGCCCAGTACTTCCGTTAGGATGGTTAGAGTGATCAGGGAACCACTTCCCGCAAGGGTGTTAATGATTCCTGCGAAGGCTCCGCCAAGAACTGCAATTATTATTTGGACCAATGTAATATCCATACAATTTGGACTAAAGCATTAAGCTTTGTGATTTAATGTACTTGTTATTTAATAGATTGGCAGAGTTCTACCAATACACCATTGGCTGATTTTGGATGAATGAAACACACCAATTTATTGTCAGCACCTTTTTTAGGTTGTTCATTCAACACACGGAATCCTTTTGCTTTCATATCTTCCATCGCTGCATAAATATCGTCCACCTCAAAGGCAATGTGATGTATGCCTTCTCCTTTTTTATCAATATACTTTGCAATAGCACTATCTTCTTTAGTTGCCTGAAGCAATTCAATCTTGGATTCACCTACCTGAAAGAAAGAAGTTAATACACCTTCTGATTCTACTTCCTCCATTTTATAGGGTGCTTTACCTAATAGGCTAGTGTATATATCATTTCCACTTTTTAGATCTTTTACCGCAATTCCTATGTGTTCTATTCTTTTCATCTATTAAATTTTAGCATATTTAGGATAGTGCAAAAATAATCAAATATTAGACTATGGAAGAGATCGTTCAACAATATGGTTTTTTGTCATTGGTTCCGTCTGTTCTTGCAATAGCCCTGGCGATTGCTACCAAGCGGGTATATCTATCCCTTTTATTAGGAATTTTTAGTGGTTGGCTGATCATTAATGATTTCAATTTCTTCAAAGGATTTTTGGATACCCTACAGGCTTTTGTCGATGTATTCAAGGATTCAGGAAATACCCGGACGATCATGTTCTGTGCGCTTGTGGGCGCCTTGATTCTTTTTATCCAACGTTCAGGTGGGGTAGAAGGCTTTATCTATTTTATCCAGGGCAGATTGGAAAAAATGGAGGCCAAGAGCTCAGGAAGATCAAGGGTAATGGTTCAGGTGTTTGCCTGGCTTACTGGAATGTTGATCTTTGTGGAGAGTAGTATTTCGGCACTTACAGTTGGTACACTATATCGCCCGATCTTTGATAAGATGGGTATTTCAAGAGAGAAGCTGGCCTATATTACAGATTCCTCCTCTTCACCGTCTTCTATATTGATTCCTCTAAATGCCTGGGGTGCATTTATAATGACACTATTATTAAGTAATGGATTCGAAGATCCTTTGGCTATGATGGTGTCTGTAATGCCTTATAATTTTTATCCAATTTTTGCATTGCTACTGGTACTGGTGATAATACTGTCCAAAAGAGATTTTGGTCCTATGAAAAAGGCAGAGACCAGAGTTCGGGAGACTGGTAAGTTACTTGCTGATGGTGCAACACCGATGATTGCCGATGAGTTAACCAATGAACCGGCGAAGGAGGGGATTACTCCTAAAGCTATTAATATGGTTGTTCCGATTATAGTCATGGTTTTATTTATGCCTCTTATGCTTGCCTATACTGGCTGGGATATGGCAGAGGCTGAACGCGCAGGAGCAGGATTTTTCAATAAATTCTTTTTTGCTATCGGTCAGGGATCAGGTTCTACAGCAGTTTTGGTTGCCGTATGTTCCTCATTGATCGTCTCCATGTTGTTCTATAAGTCACAGGGCATTATGGGGATTCGAGAGATGATTGATTTGACGCTAAAAGGGATATCCGGTTTGATGCCATTGGCCTTATTGATGATGTTTGCCTTTGCAATCAGTACACTTTGTAAAGAGCACTTACATACCGGACAATATGTTGCAGATATAACCTCATCCTGGTTATCACCCGCGCTTTTACCTGCAATCATATTTGTAATTAGTTGCTTTATTGCTTTTGCTACAGGAACGTCTTGGGGTACCTTTGGAATCATGCTGAGTATTGGAATACCAATGGCTCAAACAATGGATGCACCGATGGCCATTACCATTGCTGCAGTTCTTGGTGGCGGTGTGTTTGGAGATCATTGCTCTCCAATATCTGATACGACTATAATCAGTTCGATGTCTTCAGCAACAGACCATATTGATCACGTTCGTACGCAGATGCCTTACGCGTTGATTGCAGGAGGATTAGCATTTATCTTTTATTTGACTCTAGGCATTATTGGATAAAAAAAAGAGCTGCTCCAGAGAGCAGCTCTTTTTTAGTTCAGTACTTTATTATATCGTTCTGTATCCATAAGTAATTCTATTGCAAATTCAACTTCCTTGTCATTTCGAAGATTCATCTGCGTTCTTCCTCTTTGATAACCATATTTGTTGGCAACCTCTTTTTCTATCAAATCAATGATGGTCACCTTGTTCCATTCAACCGCAGCAGTCTTCTGCTTGTTAATAGAGGATTCAATCGCTTTGATTTGATTTTGAACCTCGAGATTGTCAGCTTCGGTATCTGCTTTAAGAGTTTCCAGTGACTTTTCTGAGGCAGTTTTGTATTCGAAATTAGATGCGTTCAAATAATCTTTGAAGTCATCCCAGGCTTCAAATTTATATTCAGCCAGATTTGGTAGGGAATCCACTCCTGCAAAGTGTTGATTGACGAATTGGAAGATCTCGTATTGGTCAATGAGCGCTTGTGTAAATGCGTCATAAGTTTGTTTTTCCAGAATCAGGTCTGGTAATACACCACCACCATCTAGCACCGTACGACCATTCTTGGTTTTAAACTGAGCGCGCTTATCTTCCGGGATATCTACAGGTTCTCCATCTTTATATTCTACGCTTTGTATACATCTTCCAGAAGGGATGTAATATTTAGCAGTAGTCAGTTTTACCTTAGAGTTAAATCCTACATCTTTAGTGTTTTGTACCAATCCTTTACCATAGGATTTTTGTCCGATAATTACGCCGCGATCATAATCCTGAATTACGCCACTTACAATCTCACTTGCAGAGGCAGATCTACCATTGATAAGTACAGCTATTTTAATGTCTTCATCATAGACCTCACCACGAGTAACAAAATTCTTGTCCCATTCCGGCGATTTACCTTTAGTAGCTACTACTAATTCTCCCTTTGGAATAAATAGGTTTGAGATATTGACTGCTTCCATCAATAATCCACCTCCATTACCTCTAAGGTCCAGGATCATACCTTCAACCTTATTCTTTTCTTTAAGCTCCTTTAGTGCTTTCTTGATGTTTGCACCAGCAGCTTGGGTGAAGGTAGTCAGGGAAACATAGGCAACTTTATCACTGACCATCCCAAAGTAGGGTACGTTGTCAACAACTACATCATCACGAATCAGCTCGATGTCTAAAGGGGCAGAAAGCCCTGCTCTTTTGATTTTACATGCTACAACCGTCCCTGGTGATCCTTTAAGGATTTCATCTACCTCATCAAATGTTCTGTTGGCAACATCATTGCCGTTGATATTCACGAACTGGTCACCTACCTTAAGTCCTGCTTTATCGGATGGGGAGTCTTTATAGATAGAGACAATTGTTGGGAATTTATCGAAGTTGACCACACGAGCACCTATACCTTTGTATTTACCCATGGTTCTGAAACGAAACCCTTCAATTTCTGATTCGCTGATATAGTTTGTATAAGGATCCAATGATTCCAACATGGCATCAACACCTGTTTTCATCAATTCTCCTGGATCAAGTTCATCAACATATAGCATGTTGATTTCTTTGTAGATATTGGAGAAAATCTCAAGGTTTTTGGCAATCTCATAGTATCTACCATTATTCAGGGTAAAGGCTGTTGCTCCAAGCATCAATGCCAATCCCAAAATGATCAATTTACCTTTTTTAAACAGTGTTGATTTCATATTACCTTATTGTTGGGTTAGGAAGTTAAGTACACTTTCTATCAGTGCTTTTGGTTGTTCAGCGTGAACCCAATGTCCTGCATCTTCAATGGTTTCGAAAGAAGGATCCGCAAAAAGTTTCCGGATAGCTTCTTTATCAGTCTCATCCACATAATTGGATTTAGAACCGTTGATGAATAAACTTTCGTTTTTAACGACATCTTCGATTTCTATTGTATCCAATATATTAGAATAATTGATGTAAATCTCTTGAAGGTTCATTTTCCATTGAAAACCACCTTCCTTTTTACGACTTAGATTCTTCATGAGGAAGAGACGCACACCAGCATCATCTATAAATTTTGAAAGGTGCTCCTCTACCTCTTTTCTGGTCTGAACAGTATCTATATCTACAGACAATAAAGCATCGAATATAGTTTGATGACCTCCTTTATAAGCTTTAGGAGCGATATCCACTACTACTAACTTATTAAGCATATCCGGAAAGTCCACAGCAAACTGCATAGCAGTTTTACCACCCATACTATGCCCAATGATGTGGGCATTATGCATCCAGTTTTCTTCCATGAAGTTTGCCAGATCTTCAGCCATCAGTTTATAGTTATGGCCTTCTACATGAGGGGATCTTCCATGATTGCGCAAATCTACTATGCAAACCATAAAATGCTCTGCCAGTTTTTTAGCTACTGTTTGCCAATTGTCCAGTGTCCCAAAAAGACCATGAAGGATGATCACCGGATCACCTGCACCAAAGGTTTTGTGATTCAGTTCCATATGTATTTACTATAAAGACTTCGTTCGACCACCATCTACAGGAACATTGATCCCGTTGATATAAGATGCTGCAGGACTGGCTAAAAATGCAATAGCAGAAGCGATTTCTTCTGGCTGTGCAAAACGTTTCATCGGAACAGCGGATTTCATCTGATCTTTGATCGCATCAACATCTTTTCCTGTTTTCTGTGCTTTTGCATCAATGATCTCTTGCAGTCTGTCTGTCAATGTTGCTCCTGGTAGTACATTGTTCACTGTAATTCCGAAAGCACCAAGTTCATTGGCCAATGTTTTTGACCAATTGGCAACTGCTCCTCTAATCGTATTAGAGACACCAAGTCCATCTAAAGGTTGTTTCACCGATGTGGATATAACGTTAATAACTCGACCGTATCCATCAGCTTTCATGCCTTCCATGAAGGTCTGTACCAGAATGTGGTTACATATAAGATGATTATTAAATGCAGAAGTGAATTCATTTACGGCTGCTTTGTTGACAGGTCCTCCTGCAGGTCCTCCTGTATTATTGATCAGGATATGAATGTTCTTGGAAATAGCCAGTGCAGAGGCTTTTTTCTGTAGATCGGCAGCATCTGAAAAGTCAGCAGAGAAGAAATCGTGCTTCTGACCTTTAGAGTGATCCAGTTCTTCTAGAACATTACCTAAACGCTCTACATTTCTGGAAACCAGCGTTACATTCGCTCCCATAGCAGCAAGTTGGATAGCTGCAGCTTTCCCAATTCCTCTACTCGAACCGCATACCAACGCATTTTTACCTGTTAAGTCTATGTTCATCATCTTTAATTATCTTTTTTTCCCAAACTTACCATTTTTAGGTTGTAAGGCGGACAATTTATTTCAGAAAGCGAAAATATATTACCATTTTGCAGGGGGATTGAAAATTTAAAGCCCACTTGTCCATGATATACTTTGCAAGTGATTTTCATTTTGGTCTGGATGCTGATCTTTCGAGTGCTGCTCGAGAAAGACAGGTTGTTCGTTGGTTAGATGCTATAACCAAGGATGCTACAGAAGTTTTCCTAGTAGGGGACATTTTTGATTTCTGGTTTGAGTATAAAAAGGCTGTTCCTAAAGGTTTCTTTCGATTTATGACTAAGATTTCGGAGATGACTGAGCAGGGTATTAAGGTTCATTTCTTTTTGGGGAATCATGATATGTGGATGTTTGATTATTTCAAAAAGGAGTTGGGAGTAAGTATCCATAAGGATAATATTCAAAGGACTTTCAACGGCAAGCAATTCTTTATAGGTCATGGTGATGGTTATGGACCGGGTGACTATATGTATAAATTTCTGAAAAAGGTATTCAGAAACAGGCTATGTCAGTTCCTGTTCGGTTGGTTGCATCCTGATGTGGGGATTCCATTGGCGGATTTCTTATCTAAAAAAAGCAGGCAATCTGAGAAAGATGAGTCTCGTTATCTAGGTGATGACAAAGAGTGGTTGTTTCAATATGCATGTGAAGTTGTGGAAAAACAGCCAGAAATTGATTATTTTATTTTTGGTCACAGACATCTTTGTATACGAAGACCTTTAAATGATAAAAGTACTTACATTAATCTTGGGGAGTGGTTGCACAACAACTCTTACGCAAAATTCGATGGTACGGATCTTGAGATTCTTTTCTTTGAAAAGGAGGATGGTCGTCTATTCGAATAGTCTATTCTTTTTCCTTTTTATTTCGTTAGGCAGTACTGCCCAAGTTATTCTTGAGGTAGATGCAGATCATCTTCAGATAGACCCTTTGGGTAGGCTTATACTGTTAGATGAGGATCTGGGTAATATCTGGTGCTATTCTAACGAATTGGAGTTGATTGCTTATAATCAGATCAATGTTTGGGGAAATGCTTTTCAATTTGATTTGAATGATCCCATGAAGCCAATGCTATTCTTTCCGGATGTTAATAGAATAAACTTCTTTGATGAACAACTAAGCGCATCTACTGAAACAGATCTAGACTATTTTCAGCTTTTCAATATTCAGGCTGCCGGAAATGCCTCACTTGGTGGTTTTTGGTTGTTTTCGAGGGATGAAAATAAAATTATTCGGATTGATCAATCTGGGCGCCGATTGTTTGAAAGTTCTGATTTGAACTTTGTATTTGGAGGGTATCCTATTGTGAATCGAATTGGTGAAGTGGGCAATTTTCTGGTTTTGATCACGGAGGAAGGCAGTTTGTATACCTTTGATTTCTTTGGTGATTTCCAATTTAAGATTCAGCTGGATGCGAACGGACTTTTTTATCTTTCAGAGGATAGAGTTTATTATTTGAATGCTGAGGGTCTTCTGAGTGTTGTTTATTTAGAGCAGGAGGGTAAATTATATGGATTTTATCAGGTTGAAGATAGCTTTAGTTCCTATTCTGTTTATGGATCTCATTTCTATGGCTTGAATGCTAAAGGGGTGCATAAATTCTCAGTCCTTAAAAGGGAATAATTGGATTCGGAATTAAGTCTCCAAATCTGTAATTAAACCCAAGATTCCCTTGAAGTCCTCCTGTATGTATGGCGACTATAGTACTTCCTGGCGCATATTGGTTTTGCTGTATCTGATCAAAAAGTCCATACATCATCTTCCCTGTATATATGGGGTCTAAAATAATTTTGTGTTCTAAATAGAATGCATTGATGAAGTCTACAAGCTCAGGCTTGTGTTTTGCATATCCTCCGAAATGATAGGTTTCCAGAACCTTTAGTTTGTCTTTATGTTGATTACATAAGTTAAGGATTTCTGCCTCCATAAAATTCCCTTTTAGAGCAGAAAATACAAGCAATTCTGTCGATCCTAAGTTAGATAAAATACCAGCTGCCGTTCCTCCAGTACCTGCTGCAACAGCTATATAATCAGGTTCCTTACCTAGTTGAAATATGACTTCGCTCAAGATTTCTTTGCAACCTTTTAATGCAAGTTCATTGGTGCCTCCCTCGGGCAGTAAATAATCTGCTTGGTATTGCTCTAAGGCTTCTTGTTGATAACTGAGCTCGTGCCTTTTTTTATAAGAGGATCGGTCAGTGAAATGGATCTTTATTCCTAGCTTCTCGGCTAATTGGAGTGTTGGGTTGTTTGGATCAGGTCCGTCTCCCCGAACGATGATACTTCCATTGATCTTGTTTTCAGAACATGCCGCTGCCAATGCCAGCAAGTGATTGGAAAAAGCACCTCCGAAACTCAGGAGGTGCTTTTTGTTTTGATGTTTAAATTCAATAAGGTTATACTTCAGTTTTCTCCATTTATTACCCGAAATCAGTGGATGAATGAGTTCATCTCTTTTGATGTAAACACTGAGCTGATTTTTGTCAAACAGTTTATGTTTAAGTGGTACTAATGGAGATAGAGGCTTCATCTTACACTTTGTTTAGTGCTTGTAGTATATCCTCCTCCGAATAACCCAAAACATCTTCTTTTTTCAAAACCTTAACTGCTCCGAACGATTTGATGTGATCCAGGTCAAGTTGATCCAGAGGTCCCATCAATACGATGTTGAAGTTCTTATTTTTTATCACTCTCTTATGGAAAGCCTTTAAGTCTTCATGACTTGCATTTTTAAGCCTATCATATATGAGTGTGCGAATATCTCCTTCTAGTCCCAGCTTTTTGTTTTTCAGCCAAGTCCAATAAATACTTTGCCTATTGATTCTACTGGATTCCAAATTCTTTAAAATGGAAAGTCTGGATTGTTCAACCTGATTAGATACATATGGCATCTCATCAAGTAAATCCATGATATCTGGTATAGCTGTGTTTACCTTATCGGGTTGCGTACCAAGGTAAGCAGTTAGATTATGCTCTTTCTCCTTTTTTGCAGGACTACTAAAGTAGGCATAAGTAGAGTAGCCGTAAGCTTTAGCTTCTCTGATTTCCTGAAACATAATAGAGGATAGACCATACCCAAAGTATTGGTTATACCACTCTGCCATAATGAAATCTTCCAGATTAAATTCGTCACTACATTTAGTATGGAATAAGATATCTGTTTGTACCATTGGGAAATCAAGGATATAAATAGCAGTATCATTTATATCCTTTATGCTGTAATTCTTTAGCTCAGGAATCGATTGTTCTGTCTTGTTTCCTCCGAAATAGCTATTAATAGTTTGTTCTGCATCTTTTTGATCCAAATCGCCGTAGTAATAGAATTTAAATGGATAAGTAAGTAATTCACGAACCAATGCATTTGCGTCTTCCGTTGAAAAATCGAGAATTTCCTCTGGGCTTAGTCGATAAGTGAAGGGATTGTCTTCACCGTATTTCACGTAGTTCAATAAGCCTTCTCTAAGGATAAGTTGTTTGTTGCTGAGTGCGTTGATTCTTGATTTGAAAAGATCAATTTTTATGTTTTTCAAAGCTTCCTCAGAAATCGTTGCTCCGCTAATGATCGAGTGCATCAGCTGCATACCTTTTTCGAAGGATTCACCAAGCCCCTGAATGGAAATCAGTGCATTTTCTCCACTGGTTTTTGATTGTATAAACAAACCATTTTGGAATAAAGTGTTCTGGAATTGCTCCAAAGAGTATTCGTCCGTAAAAATATAGTTAATAAGTGCATTGATTAACCCTATTTCCTTTTTATTGAACTTCCCTATATTCCAATGAATTGTGCATTTGAATGCCTCATTGAATTCGTTTTTCTGATAGTGAAGGAGATTGGAGTTGTCCAATTTTACCTCCTTGATGTGAGCTGCAAGATCAATGAACTGGCTATCTATATTTTTTACAGGATAACTTAGGATATCCTCTGCAAATGTGGATTGTTGTTCCTTATTCATTGGAAGTGGAGTAATATGTGGTTTCTCCATTTTTAGCACATCCGGATCATCTCCTTGCTTTTTATATACGATAGCTGCGCCCTCGCTCAGGTTTTGTTTTATAAACCTTGTGATATCCTCCTTAGTGATACTTTCCAGTGTTTCCAATCTTTTTGCAAAGAAGTCCCACTCCACATCCCAAATGGCATATTGACTCATCACACTGGCACGTGAGTTGTTTGAATCAGCGTTGTTGACTATGGATAGTTTAACATCCTTGATAATCCCTTGGATAATCCAATCTTCGTAGGAACCTGTGCGCAGTTTTTCTACAATTTCAAGAATGATTTCCTGAACTTCTTCTAGGCTTTGACCTTGACGTGGTTGTGCATTTATTCGTAAGGATGCATAATCTTTAAAGGTGTATATATAGGCGTTGGCATCCAACACTTTTTGTGTTCGCTTAACCCAATCTACTAAGCCAACCTGTGCATTTTGAAGAATGCTTTGAATGAAATCAAAGTAGGGTAGATTCTCAGCTGTTGCTCCGGGAAGTCTCCATGCGATTTCCACATAATCAGACTTTTGTCCATATACTGTTGAATGAACATGTTCTGTAATATCGGGCTGTTCTTCAAATTCAAATGGAGGAACCTGTCCAGCTTCAAATCCAGACCAATATTGTTCAATTGCTGCGATTGCCTGATCTACCTCGAAATCTCCTGCCAGACATATGGCCATATTATTAGGGACATAATATTTTTTGAAGAAATCGTGAATGGCAGTTTGCGAAGGTGCTTTTAGATCCTCTCCTCTTCCGATAGTTGTATGTGTTCCATACGGGTGGGTAGGGAATAGGATTTCATTGATTGCTTTGGACACTTTTCTTGGGTCTGAATCTTGTGTGATATTGAATTCTTCGAATACTGTTTCCAATTCAGTGTGGAAAAGTCTAAGGGATACATGTCTAAAGCGTTCCGCCTCAAGACGCAGCCAATTACTAAGTTGATTGCTTGGGATGTTATTCAGATAAACGGTTTGCTCTACCCAAGTGTAGGCATTGGTGTCTTTACCGCCTATTTCACTGATGATTTTATCATATTCATTAGGTACTGCAAATTTTGCTGCTTCATTGGACAGGCGATCTATTTCAGCATAGATTTCTGCTCGCTCATCTTTAGAGGATGCAGCTCTGTGCTGTTCATATAGTGTCTCAATCTGTTTAAGAAGCGCACTTTCTTTTTCCCAATTTATGGTGCCAATTTTAGAAGAACCCTTGAACATCATGTGTTCAAAATAATGCGCGAGGCCGGTACAGTCTTCAGGGTCGTGTTTTGATCCAGCTTTAACAACAATACTAGATTGTATTCTTGGCTCAAGATCATTTGGGCTAAGATATAGGGTAAGACCATTCTTAAGTTTGTGGATATAGACAGGGAATGGTGTGTCAAAGTGTTTTCTTACAGTGGGTTCTGTCATTTCGATTTTCGTTTTTTTCTTTGGTGTAACAAGGTAAAATAAATATAGGTTCAAAAAAAAAGCCCGATTTAAAATCGAGCTTTTTTTTGAATTTATTCCTAAAATCCGCCAAACTTAAGACTTAATTGGCCAAAATATTTGGGCAGATTATTATTAATTAGAATCCATGATTCAAATAGGTTCTCAAAAATATTTAAACCTTCATGAATACCAAATTTTAGGAATCTAAATAGCAGAACCATAAGCTTTAGAATTGCTGATGGTGCTATTTATTGCTTTGTGTTTATAATTGTTTGTTGTCAGGTTCTTCTAATTCCAGAATCCTCCAAACTTCATGTTTAGTTCTAGAGTCATTCTTGAAAAGTTGTTATTATTGTAATTGATCAGGTCCACTCCATCTATGACGTTGTATCCAACTAGCAAGCTGGTTTTCATAAATCCTAGCGTGTTGATTTCAAGACCAGCTTTTGGCTGTACAAATAGTACATTATCGCGTATGCCGATTTCTCTGTTTTCTAATCTCCCCTTTGCTAGATAAAGATTGAATGAAGGGTGTATTACATTCCTTTCAAAAGGTCTGAAACCGAACTCCACGCCTCTGCTTTTTAATTCCAGTGTTTCGTTTGTACCAAAAACAAACTTATCCGTTGGACGGCTAAATCTTCTGAATATTACATCAAAGTTGTTTGAAATTTCTAATCCCCAAAATCCATTTCTGTCAATTGGATCATCGAAAAGATCTTGTTCTAGGTAAGTCAATGAGACACCGCCAAAGACGCCAGTGATTTTTAGTTTATTTGGACCTCCAAATAAAGTATTATCAGATTGTGCAAAAAAGATTGCTGGAAGACTCAGGACTAAAAATAGGGCCAGTGATTTTTTCATAATTGTATTTATTGTTTGAATTAAATTGTTTGTTTAATTTGAAATACAATTGAAAAGTGGAAAGGTGGCTTGTGAAATTAAGAAAAAGAGTAGGAGTGTTTTAGCGTGTTGTTTTCCAGGGTTTTATGTGCTGGTTAAGGAATTGTTAATATTCAGTACTAAGATTCTTTTACTGCGAATACTATGCGGGCTTAAGATGTGGGACGAGAAAACTGGAGCTACCAAACTATAGAATCCTCATGGACTGAGGGTGATTAATAAATATACAGAAGGCAAGTCTGATTGGATCAGACTTGCCTTTTGAATTCTCTAAACTAATTTCGGATTAGCCTTTGTATACTTTGAAAAGCTCAGAAAGATTAGGAACTATGATGAACTCAGTTCTTCTGTTCTTCTCTCTTGCTTCCTTAGATGATGCATCGTCAGTTACAGCAGGGCTAAACTCACCAGAACCAGCAGCAGTGATTTGCTCAGGAGCAACACCTTCTCTGATTAAAGTACGAACAACAGTCATTGAACGTCTAACTGAAAGATCCCAGTTATCGTATCCAACTCCTTCTTTCATCTTAGCGTTGTCAGTGTGACCTTCAACGATAACAGAAAGAGATGCGTCATTCTTAAGAACTTCAGCAAGTTTAGTGATGATTTCTTTGTCACCTCTGTCTAGAGATGCAGAAGAGCTTCTGAAAAGAACTTTCTCTGGCATAGAGATTAAGATCTGATCGTTAGATGACTCGATAGTCAAACCAGCGTCTTCGTAACCAGCAAATGCAGCTTTAACATCGCCTTGGATCTTCGCAAGTTCTGCTTCTTTAGCAGCAACAAGACCTTTGATCTCCTCAACTTGAGACATCGTCATTTTAAGGTCTTCTTTAACTTGGTTCAAATCAGCAGTAAGAGCATCTTTGTCAGCAGACAATGCTTCGTTAGCTTCTTCTAATGATTTGATACGATCTTGGCTCTCAGCTAGTGATTGTGCCAAAGCATCTTTTTCCGCTTGTAGCGCATCGTACTCGCTTTTCTTAACACAAGAAGTCAATGTAGCACAAATAGCCAATCCTAATATTACAGGCTTAATTGCAAATT
>OMKD01000199.1 GCA_900299495.1 Sphingobacteriales bacterium | reverse complement strand
CTATTTCACAAATTTCTACATCTGGTCCAAGATCTAATTCTGGCAATTCATTATCTCTTATGTATACATAAAAAGTATCCAGCGTACAAAAATCTCTTTGAACTTCAAGGGCTACATACTCCTCACCTTCAGTAATATTATCTTCGAAGGCAATAAAAGGAATTGATATACTGTTTTCACCCGCAGGAATTATCACTTCACTTGGAAAACTAGCATAATCAAGACCCTGAGTTGCTGTTCCAAATATTTGAAGATCAACTGTAAAATCTTCCTCAGGCGCATTATCCAATGAAAAAACTACCTCACCCTCAGAACATGATTCTGCTACTACACCATTTAAAGAAATAGTATTTAATGCAACATCAATAGTTCCTGTACCAAAACTCTTAGCTTCAAGAAAAACTCCAGAATCAAAAATCTCATCTCCAGCGTCAGCGATTGCTAATTTAATCGTGTACTCTTCACAAGGTGTCACTATTGCTCTAGCGGTAAATACCTGAGTAAGGCCATCATACACTGGCTGATTACTGGACAATAGATTATCCACATAAAACTGCTCATTTACAGGCGGACAGTTTGGCCCATTGGCCGGATGAATACTATTAATTGATACAGGTGTATTTGTATTTGGAATAAGTGCAATATTCTCAGCTCCATTTTCGTATGGGCCATTAATTCCCGGACCGCTTATGAAAAAGCCAAAAACATCATTAAAACTTGAACAAGCGTATTCTGGATATTCTTCAGAGGCCCAAACAAAATTAAACTCAAGGGTATCTGATGTAGGAATAAAACTAATAATATACTTACAAACATCGCGCTCGGGAAGATTAACAAGTATATCAGCTAAATCAGCATCACCCAATGAGGTATTAGAATTATAGGAAGCAAATGTTGAACCAGGGTTATCAATACCTACTCCGCCACCTAAGGATGATACTCTACCTGAGGACATAACAACTCCTCTCTCAATTCCAACTGTAGGAAGTGCTTCATCGAAGTATCCAACAGAAAGAGGATCTCCAAAGAATTGAACATCAGTGACTGTAACACCTTGTCCTAGAAACACGTTAGTGATAAGATTTTCAGGAGTGTAAGGGCTTGTATTCCCATCCACTACTGTTATTGGCTGTGTATAGCCTTCAAGGCCAAATAAAATGAGAATTGAGATTAATGTAAATCTCTTAAGGTAATAAACGATCATAGTAGACTACTTGTTTCACATGTAATTCGGAACTAAATTAGTTTTTTATATTAGAATTTTATGCGTATTCCAAACAAATGATTCTTTATAAAGTATGGTAAAGATAAAATTTTCCATATCGCCGCACTTTTATCTGTCCATTTAAACGGCTTTTTCATCGAATATTAATTAATCTTTTAGCTTGTAGTTAGTATACTTGTGAAATAATTCAAAATAAATTCACCAATAGAAATAAAATCATGAATCAATTCTTCAAGTTCCTTCTTGCTTCGCTCTTAGGCACCATGGTTGCATTGGGCCTATTCGCATTTCTGGGGATAGGGGTATTAGGGTCACTTGCGTCTATGGGAGAGGCTAAAGTCAACATCTCTGACAATTCTGTCCTAGTCGTAAACACTTCTAATATTATCCCAGATAGAACAAATAATGTTCAAATGGATCCCTTCTCTTTTTCTGATGAAAAAGTATTGGGTCTTTCAGATATGCAAAAATGCATAGAAAATGCTGCAAGTGACGACAATATTGAAGGTATCTACCTGAAAGCTAGCTCAACAGGATTACCGATGGCATCTGCAAATTCTTTAAGAAGCAGCTTAGAGAAGTTCAAAGAAAGTGGCAAATTCATCATCTCTTATGCAGATAATTATAGCCAGAATGGATATTATATGGCCTCTGTTGCTGATTCTATTTACTTGAATCCAGCAGGAAGTCTTGAATTCCGCGGCTATTCAGCTACAATAACTTTTTTCAAGAAGATGCTAGATAAGCTTGGAGTTAAAATGGAGGTATTCTATGCTGGTAAGTTCAAATCTGCAACCGAACCATTCAGACTTGAAAAAATGAGTCCTGAAAATAAGATTCAGGTTCGTGCAATGATCAATGAACTTTATGATGACTTTATTGGTGACATTGCAGTAAGCAGATCTCAAACCGAAGATCAACTTAGAGAGACTGCTAATCAGCATTTGATCTGGACTCCAGAAAATGCGCTGAATGCTGGTCTGATTGATGGAGTGAACTACAAAGAAGACGTGAAGAATATCATCAAAGAGAACCTTGGATTTGATAGCGGAAAGAAAATTAAGACTGTTTCTTTAAATGATTACTTCTCTACATTAAAAGATGACCTTTCTGTTAAGGATAAGATTGCAGTAATCTATGCTGAAGGATCTATTGTTTCCGGAAAAGGACAAGCAGGAAGTATTGGAGATGAAAGTTATATCAAGCACATTCAAAAAGCGATCGACGATAAAAAAGTAAAAGCTATTGTCCTTCGTGTTAATTCTCCAGGTGGATCAGCGCAAGCTTCAGAAAACATCCTTAACCATATCAAACTAGCTAAGGCAAAAGGAAAACCTGTAGTGGTATCAATGGGTGACTTTGCTGCATCAGGAGGATATTATATCTCTGCAGAGGCTGACAAGATTTTTGCTCAAGAAAATACAATTACCGGATCTATTGGAGTATTCCTAATGTTCCCTACAGCTAAAGAGTTGATGGAAGAAAAAATCGGAATTACGCTTGACACAATAAAAACTGGTCGTTTTTCTACTAGCATAAATCCTAACATGGGTATCGGAAAGCTGGAAGCTGCTGAATTGCAGATGATGGCAGATCATGTCTATGATCAATTCCTTACCGTAGTCTCCAAAGGTAGAAATATGGATAAGGAGGCTGTTAATGAGATCGCACAAGGGCGTGTATGGACGGGTACTAAAGCGATTGAAATTGGCTTAGTTGACGAAATTGGTGACTTAAATATGGCCATAGCAGCAGCAGCAGATTTAGCAGGTCTCGAAAAGTACCGACTTAAAAATCTTCCGGTAGTGAAAGACCCACTACAAACGCTTCTTGATGATCTTCAACAAAAAGACAATCAAATAGCAACAAATATTCTTGAACAGGAATTAGGGGCTTACTACGATATTTTCAAGTCTTTGAAAGAGGCTTCGCAAACTAAATCTCAAGTAATGATGCAGATGCCTTTTGATATAACTATTGAATAATCAACTTCTTACACAATAAAAAAGCCCTGAAATAGAATTTCAGGGCTTTTTTATTGTGTGATAGACAAAACAGCCTATTATCAGCAAATTCTATTTAAATAATTTCTTAAAAAGTAGAGTATTTAAAATTATATCAAATGATTTTTATATTTGAGAAAATTAAACCATACTAATGAGAATAATTAGTTTAATATTATTTCTTCAATTTTTCGGTGCTGCTATTTTTGCCCAATCAGATCATGACCCACGTCTAATAGAATCTCATGATATTGAATACCTTGACCGATTAAAAACTAAAAGTCCAGCGTACTATCAAAGACTTGAGTTCTATCTGGATCATTCTTTTTACCTAGTTGAATATGATGATAAAAAATTCAGCAAGGACTTACCAAGCATTAACATTCAGGATATCAATGACATAAACATTTATATTGTTAAAAAGCGAAACAATATCGATAATGATAGGCTAAAGCAGATTCCTTATCGAATTGAAGGTACAGATAAAGTATTGATTCTGGAGTCAATGACCAGATTTTACAAAGCTTTTAATAAGTCTAGATCAGCCAAATAATATATACATGAAGTCACTCAAAGCACTACTACCCCTCATTTTACTGTTTACTTCATCTATTGCATTCACTCAAGTTTATGTCATGGATGGAACCCCTATCACCACTTGCTCTGGTACTATATTTGATTCAGGAGGATCAGACAACGACTATGGACCAAACGAAAATATTATAACAACTATTTGTCCAGATTTTAGCTCTGGAACACATATACAGATCTCTTTCAATCCTACATCAATTAGTCCATCTGACGATCTATGCTTTTATGATGGGACAGATACAAATGCAGACTTACTTGTATGTGCATCCGGCTTCTTTGGTGGGGCTTTTATAGTGCAGGCAACTGCAGCTAATGTAAGTGGATGTTTAACACTTGAATTTGTATCAGACGCAGATACTCAAAATGCCGGCTTCGCAGGTATTATAGAATGTACACCTGCTTGTCAGCCAATTATTGCTGTACTTGACAATACTAACCCTGCAGTTTTTCCTGTAGATACTGGTTATATCGATATCTGTAAAGGAAATTCAGTAACGTTTAATGGTTCTGGTCTTTACCCACAGGACGGAGTCGTTTATAGTCAATCTGATTTGACATCTAGTTTTGAATGGAACTTCGGTGATGGCTCTACAGCACTCGGACCTAATGTGGTTCACACCTATAATGAAGGCGGTGGTTACGTAGTACAGTTAACGATTACAGATAATTTTGGATGTAAAAACGTAAACTTTCTGAATCAACGAGTACGTGTCAGTACGGACCCTAATATAGAGTTTGGAAATTTTGAAGATCAAATCTGTGTTAATGATACCATTGAATTAAATTCAACAGTAAACAACTCAAATTCTAGTTCAACGATTTCTGTTAACCCTATTGATCTTGGATTCCAAACGGGTGCTGTTTTATCCGATTCTCTAGCACTTCCTGATGGTAATGGAACATCATATTCTACCTCCGTTAGTTTCAATAATTTTGGTCCAGGACAGGTACTTACGGATATAAATGATTTATTGAGTATTTCCGTCAATATGGAACATTCATATATGGGGGATTTAGAAATTACACTAACAGCCCCGAATGGAGCTGAAGTTATTCTACACGCTTACGCAGGACTTGGTTATGGGAATTATTTAGGTGAGCCTATTGACGATGACGCAGGACCAAATTTTGGTTTAGGATATGATTACTCCTGGTCTACAAATGGGACACTTACCTGGACAGAATATATTGATATTAATGCTGTTGGAACTTTACCTTCTGGAGATTATGCAAGTTTTGAGCCACTAACAAATTTATTAGGTACTCCATTAAATGGCGTATGGACTATCACTGTTACAGACAATTTAGAAATTGATAATGGTTTCATTTTTAACTGGGGAATAAATTTCGATCAAGATCTGTTTCCATTGGTGGAAACGTTCACACCTGCTCTTGTAAACTATACCTGGTTAGACCAACCTAGCATAAACTTTAACAATCAGGATTCGATAAGTGCAATTCCAACAGATGCGGGGCTCGGAAACTTCATTTTTGAAGTAGAGGACGAATTTGGATGTTTATGGGAATCCAATGTAAACATAGAAATATTACCAAATTCACACCCAGACTGTTTTAACTGTTCAGATATAATCAATGAATTTCCAGATACTACTATCTGCCTGGGAGATACATTATTGATAGATGCAGGTGGAACAAATTTAAATTTTAATGTTCCTTTTATTTCAAATACAGATTATGAACTGGGATTTGCAAATCATCCACCGAGTGAACCGTATAATGCAGAGATTGATATTAATTCTATCAATAATCCTGTTATTACAGATCCATTGAATGACATTGTCTCTGTATGCTTAGACTTTGAAACAAATTTCTTATCGGATGTAGGTGTTTACCTTCAGTCACCTGATGGAACAATAATAGAATTAACAACTAATAATGGTGGAACAAGTGATTTTTATACAAACACCTGTTTTACCCCCTCAGCAATAACGAATATTACAGCTGGCACAAGTCCTTTCACTGGAAACTTCCAAATTGAAGGAAACTGGAATGACCTGATTGGTTCCCCAGTAAATGGAACATGGACACTATTGGTTTCCGATGATTCAGGTCTAACTTCTTTCGGAAATTTAAATTGGTGGTCAATATCTTTTGCTTCTGGAATTACAACAGATATTACCTGGACACCAGACACCAATATTGATTGTAGTGACTGTCCAGAAGTTCAATATATTCCTGTTGATGATACCGATCAGCTATTAATCGTTGAGGCTGTAAACTCCTTAGGATGTTTAGATTCAGATACTATTCAACTCACTATTGAGCAACCCATAGAAGCTCCTATGGTAAGTTGTAATAATGATGTGGCAGGTACGATTATCTTCAGTTGGCCTCAAGTTGGAACATATACAGATTATCTAATCAATATAAATAATTCTGGTTTTGTATCTGTAAATGGTGTGCTATCCCATTCTGTAACAGGACTAAATAATGGAGACTTAATAAATGCAGTTGTGATGGTTGAGGCAACTGGAGAGGAATGTACTATCCTAGAAACCACAATCGATTGTTATAATTGTATTATGACAACTTCTGTTCAGTCAACCTTACCTACTTCATGTTTCGATAGTTGTGATGGACAGGCAGTGCTTGAAGTTACCGGTGGTGACCTCCCCTACTCCTTTAGCTATTTGGATGCATCAGGAAACACAGTGATCACCAGTTCACCTAACCTCTCTGATTTATGTGCAGGTCCAAACGTATTATCCATTATTGATGGAGCAAACTGTATAGAAAGTTATAATGTCGATATACCTGCACCAGATTCAATTAATATTACTAGTAGTATTGTTAATGATGTTAGTTGTTTTGGCCTTACTGATGGTAATTTGACCATTACTGTTGAAGGTGGAGTTGGTACTTTAGACCAGTCTCTATTAGATCAATCTGGTAATACAGCTGATCCTAACAATCTTGCTGCAGGTCAATACACCATGATCCTAACGGATGATAATAATTGTTCCAGCTCAACGGACTTTGGTATTCAAGAGCCTGCATTACTGGAAGTCATGCTTGAAAACTCTTCGCCAGCACTCTGTGCTGATATCGATAATGGTCAGGCAACGATAACCGTTACAGGTGGGACATATCCATATATATATTCATGGTCAAACAGTACAGTAATTGATAGTATAAATGTTTCTCTTGCTGCTGGAATGAGTACCGTTCTTGTTGAGGACGGACAGGGTTGTACAGAATCATTTGATGTTACTATTACAGCTCCAGCTACTTTAGACTTGACAATTATTCAGGATGTAGAAGCTTGTGATGGTCTAAATGAGAATATTGCAATACCTACTATTACAGGTGGTACAAGTCCATATACCTTTTTGTGGTCTGATAATTCAACAGACTCCATTGCAACTTCGCTCCCAGTTGGCATTCAATCCCTAACTGTAACCGATCAAAATGGCTGTATTGCAACAGCTGATATTATGATAACTGATCTTGAACCAATTACATTCAATATAATTCCTTCCAATCCTGATTGTGCAGGAGGAACGAATGGTTCAATTGAGGTTGTAAATGTTAATGGTGGAAATGAAGCTTTAGGATATAACTATATCTTCAATTCAAACAGCCCAACTCCTGATAGTGTACTTATGAATATTGCGCCTAATACAATGATCAGTATTCAGGTGGTTGATGGTCAGGGATGTCTAAGTGCTGTGGAAGAATTACAACTCATAGATCCACCAGCATTACAGGTAAATATGAACACACAAGCTGTCAGCTGTGGAGGACTTTCAGATGGTGCTGCCAACGTAATTTCAGTCTCCTTCGGACAAGCTCCTTTCACCTATAATTGGAGTGTACCAGGAACAGGGAACGCAATCAGTAACCTACCAGCTGGAAACTATCAAATAACGGTAACCGACGACTTGGGCTGTGAAGTTATACAGGATTTCGAAATCCAGACTCCAGATCCAGTCGTAGCAGACTTTGATCTAACTCAGCCGCCTTGTAATGGCAAAAACACTGGACAAATT
>OMKD01000198.1 GCA_900299495.1 Sphingobacteriales bacterium | reverse complement strand
TTGTTAAAGTAGGTGAATAGACATATTTAATAAAACATTCTTTGAACTTTTTTATTTTATTTGGGATTTCATTGTATGAGACCAATCTGATAATAATGAAATTTGTAGGAGCAATAGGAGAATATTTTGAAGTCATTAATGAAAGAAAAGAACTTAACAAGGAGGTACATTCTTGGGGAGAAGAGGAATATTTTTATTTGCTTTGGATTCAATCAAGTCATGCGAAAATTATCGTTAATGCAATTGAATATGATATAAATGAACCTGTGCTTATACCATTGACTTCTTACAGTAAGGTATTTATACCTGAGGTAGATGAATTCCAACTTCTAAAGTATAACAAATCTTTTTTGTGTGTTGTAAATGCAGATTCTGATGTAGGTTGTAAAGGATTATTATACTTTGGGAGTTTAGACCTTCCCATAATAAAACTGGATAAAGAAAACCTTAACTTAGTTTCTACTGAGTTCTTGCAATTTAAGAAAGAACTGAGAGTTCAGGATAAGATGCAGTTAGAAATGTTGCGAATGATTTTAAAGCGGATATTAATCATTTGTACCAGAGAATATAAAGCTCAAAAGAACTTACATATCTTCGAAAACGTTAAGATCGATCTTATTAGAGACTTTTCATTTCAAGTCGAACAGAACTTCCGAATATATCATAAGGTAGCAGATTATGGTAGGATACTGAACAAGTCTCCGAAGACGATCTCAAATTTATTCAAAAAGATTACAGGAAATTCTCCCCTTAAATTCATTCACGACAGAATAATGGTTGAAGCAAGAAATATGCTGGCTTATTCTAATCTTGAAGTTTCCCAGATTGGATATGATTTGGGCTTTCATGATGTTCAGGCATTCAGCCGTTTTTTTAAGCGATATCAAGAAATCTCACCCTCAGTATTTAGAAATCAAAATCATCAGATTTAATCATTCTATTGACCAAAATTGGTGCTAGCCAAATTAGTTTTTTATTACTTTAGTATATATGATTAAGAAATACAAAAGTTTCTATACGGAACGGCTACTTCTTCGTGCAGCTAGTTCAGAAGACGCAGATTTGGTCTATATATTACTAAATACGCCAAAGTGGAAGGAATTCATAGGGGACCGAAATGTTAATAATCTGGATGATGCAAAACGCTATATTGACGAGCGAATGATTCCCCAATATGAGCGCTTGGGATATGGAAACTATACTATGATTCGAAAAGCTGATGAAGTTAAAATGGGCTTTTGTGGACTTTATGATAGAGAAGGGTTGGAAGGTGTAGACATTGGTTTTGCAATATTACCCGAATTCGAGTGTAAGGGCTATACCTATGAAGCAGCTAAATTGATGATGGATATTGGTTTTAATACGATTGGTCTTTCAATGATTCAGGGAATCACTTCAAAGAAAAATATTGCTTCTCAAGCTTTATTGAAAAAATTGGGATTAACATTCAAAGGACCTGTTTCTTTACCGGATGACGAGGAGGAAATACTTTTATTTCAAAAACAATCTGACAGATGAAAGCAATCATATTTGGTGCAACTGGATTGACTGGGTCCATTCTTTTGGAGTACCTATTGGAAGATGATACCTTTCAGGAGGTTCTTGTTTTTAGCAGAAAAGAATTGAATACTCAACATCAAAAGTTACAGGTGCATATCTGTAATCTTTTAGAATTGGATGCAGTTAAAAACCTCATAAAGGGTGATGTGGTATTTATAAATATTGGTACTACATTCAAGAAAACCCCTGATAAAGCGCTTTACAATGCTATTGATCATGGTATTCCAACTCATGTGGCCCGCATTGCATCTGCTAATAGTGTTAAGCGATTATTAGTAGTATCCTCTATGGGCGCTGATGCTAAGAGCTCTATATTTTATAATCGTACTAAAGGGCAAATGGAGCTTGATGTACTGAAAAATGGTCCCAAGGAATCCTATATCTTTCGTCCTTCATTGATTGATGGACCAAGACCTGAGCGAAGATTTGCTGAAGAATTTGGTATAGCTTTATTTAGGATCATCAATATATGCTTGGTTGGACCATTTAGGAAATATCGAATGATAAAGGCAGAATATATCAGTAAGTCCATGCAGCTTGTTGGATTAAAAGGCTATTCAAAGCCGATCATTTCTTCAGATGAAATCTATGATATAGCGAATGCTCCAAAATAATCAGAAAGCTGATTATTGGATTTTTTTGACTGGGATTGGAAAAGGATTGAGCCTAATTTGATAGAATCAATCACTAAAATTCTGATCATGAAAAAAGTCATAACTGTACTATTGGGCCTTTGTATGGTCTTGGGCATGGATGCACAAATTGAGAAAACTATTGAGTCATCGATCTCAGAGGTTACCGTTTATAAATCTGGAGCTAGAGTACTAAGAACTGCCAATTTTCCCTTAGATAAGGGTCGATCAAAACTTTCTTTCACAGGAATATCCTCCAAAATGAACGCGGAGAGCATACAGGCAAGTCTGTCTGATGATGTTACTATTGTCTCCGTTACCTATGAATTGGATTATCTCGATACCATTCAGAAAAATGCACAGATCAATACGCTGACAAAGGCCCTTAAAGCATTGGAAGCCTCCTCTGTTGTTTATGATATGAAAACCAAAGTACTCAAGTCTGAGCGTTCAGCTATTATCGGTAATAGTCGATTATCAACTTCAGAAAAGATATCTGTTGAAGACATAGAGGCCCTTGCGGATCTTTACAGAAACAGATTATATGAAATAGATTCCTTACTTCTTGATTTAAGTTTGTTGAATAAGCAGTTGGATATACAGAAAATCCCACTACTAAAACAACTAAAAGACTACCAGCAAGAAGATTATATACCTTCTGTGACTGTAATACTGGATGTCACAACTAAAACTAGTATAGAGCAAGTAGCTTTAGAATTATATTACAATATTGGTGAGGCAGGCTGGGAAGCATTTTATGATGCAAGAATCACAGATGTAAATACAGCATTAGGGCTTTCATACAATGCTAAGGTGTTTCAAAACACAGGAGAAGACTGGAAAGATGTTAAACTAAAATTATCTACAGGTGACCCAAAATCAACGAATGCAAAACCTGTATTGAGGCCATTTTACTTGGGAGCATCAAATTCAAGGTATTCAGATTACTCGACGGTGAATAGTTTCAAGCCTGTATTTAGCAAAATAATGGTTTCGGAATCTGCTGTATCCAGTATTCAGGGGAAGATAATAGAAGAGGAGTCTGGCTTAGGTGCCATTGGTGCAACTATTCTTGTAAAACAACATGGAAGCATAATTACGGGTGCTGTGAGTGATTTTGATGGTAATTTTCAAATTACAGATCTTGAACCTGGGACCTATGATGTTGAGATTGATTATGTTGGTTTTATGTCTTCTAGAACAGAAGGTATTCAGGTGGAGCATTCAAGAGCTGTTAATCTGGATGTAAGCTTGATGCCTGATACGGAAGTGCTTTCAGAATTTGTTGTTGTAGGGTATAAGGTTCCTCTAATATCCGCAGATAATACTACCAGTGGTGCAACCATTTCGTCAAGTGATATAGCTAGACTTCCAGGGACTTCGGGAGGGAGTGTTACTTCTAGAGTAAGCGGTGTGTCTGTCAAGGGAAGCCGACGAAATAAAAGTAAATATTATGTAGATGGCATGAGGGTATCGGATAGTAGGTCGGAAGTTAACCGACAATTGTCGAATGTTGTCTTTCAGGTTGAAGATGCCTACTCAATACCTTCTAATAATAAACCATATGACGTACACTTGTTGAAGTATGAAATTCCAGCGGATTATACCTATTATGCTGCGCCTAAAGTTCGTGAAGAAGCCTATCTGATTGCAAACGTTATGGATTGGTCTGCATATGATTTGCTAGATGGTCGTGTCAATATTTATTTCAAAGGGGTGTATCAGGGATTTAGTGCTATTAATACTGAGGCCCTGGGTGATACTTTAAGCTTTTCGGTGGGTAAGGATAATGATATATTGGTTCAGAGAAAGATAGATAAAGCGTTTAGCTCTAAATCATTCCTTGGTAATTATATCAAGGAGCAGAAGGCCTTTACGATTAAAGTTCGAAATAATAAATCTTATCCGATTAAAGTAATAATAGAAGATCAGATACCGATATCCCAGCGAGACAATATTCGTGTTGAGGATTATGAAATAGGAAATGCCATACTTGAAGAAGACAGTGGTAAAGTACGTTGGTTATTAGAAGTACAAGCTGCAGAAAAGAAAGAACTTCAACTACAATACAGGGTTAAATATCCAAAGTTCATGCATTTAGTTTTAGATTAGAAAAGGGCCCAATCGGGCCCTTTCTTATAGCGTATAGGTAATACCTATTGAGTACATTCTATTGACTTGTTCTTTTAGTTCAATTGGCCTGATGGAATTACTGCTGTTTTCTAAAATCAATTTTGCAGATAAGTTTAGATGTTTTCCCAAATCATAGTGTACACCTAAACCTAACTGTATATTTGAAAATTGGCTTTTGAACACATTATCCTCACTATCTAGTAAGAAGTTCGTTTCTTTGACAACAAATTCCTGATCCAGAGAATAGAGTTCAGCATACACATCATAAGATTCCAAACTTACCTGGTTCCATTGGTATCCAATCATAGTACCTAATTTTAAGTTCTTTATCGGGTACAAATATTCGAGCTGCACGGGGATTTGGATGATTTTATAAGAAAGAACTTCAGTAAGTTCTGCAAAGGCCAGTTGTTGTTCCTGAAAATCTTGCATACCTTCTGTCTCAAAAATTATAATACCCGAGTAATTGCCTAATGGACCTGAGTTTGCATACTCAAATTCCAGTAGATTTGAATCGTTAGGACCTGAGTTGAAATCGTCTTCATCAAGCAGTAAGGACCAATCATTAATTACTTCACCACCAAGAGTGCCTTTTCGATACCCCGTATTTAACCAAATTCTATCTGAAAGTGCCACGGAAAATGAAACCCCAAAAGTCTGTTGTTCAAATACTGTTGAATGATAAACCCCTTCTTCCTCGTAGATACTGTAAGGGTAATCTTTAAATTCAGGGAATGAGCGATCTCCCAAAGTATGATTTAATCCAAATTTCATGTCAGGGAGCCTACTCCCTTTTTTGCGCTTCACATGGATTTGTTTGGGTAGAAATAACTGACTATGATCTGCTTGTTGCTTGTCTAGTGTTGTTATCTCAAGCTCAGCAATAAATTCAGTATTTCTTTGTTCTCTTTTACTATGTCGTATTTCTAGTGTATTTGTGTTTTCTAT
>OMKD01000197.1 GCA_900299495.1 Sphingobacteriales bacterium | reverse complement strand
CCCCAAATGGTAATCATTCTTTACTCTTTCCCATACTTTTTTTGACTCTATTAAATACTGAATACGTCGAGGATCTTGTTCCTCGAAAAAATATAAAGCATAGTATTTAAGAGCCTCTCCATATATTTCTGAGAAATCCTCGTATTGTCTTTGAGGATAATACCCTTGATGATTTTCATATAGCTTTTTAGAACTAGTTAAAGTTTCTTTGATATAGTATTTTACAGAATCCTGATTACTAATGATCCCAGTTTTAGGTCCTAATTGCACAAAATAAGAATGCTTCCTGAAACAATATCTAGGATAAACCGAAACTAAATTGTGCTTTTCAATTAAGTTGTTGCATTTATCTAAATAGTTTTTACACAATGAAAGGCAATTATTGTATTCGTATGCTAATGCTGCTGTGAGATAAACCCTGGCCAGAGTTACCCAATCTTCTTCAGATATACAATCTTTTTCCAATTGTAATATCTCATCAATAGCATCTCCTCGCTCATGAACTAGTTCTAATATATTTATTTGTATTAATCTTGCCTTCAACCCTAAGGAAGTTCCAAGTGATTCCTTTTTTGATAAATTATCAATTAGTGCATTAATATAAAACTCTGCAATATCCAATTGTTCTCTAAATAAAAAATGGCTCGCCAAATTGTAAAGTTCTACATCAGATACTTGACTTTTTTCAATTTTTTCTAGGGACAAACTATCAGAAGCCAAATGAATTCTTTGTGCAGCAAGATTGGAGGAACACAAAAAGGTAAATATTAAAACAAGGACATGAATTTTCATTTTGTTCGATTGAGATTTAAGGGATAAAAGGTTTAGATATATTCAAGGTATATGAATATTTAAACTGATTATTGACCAGACTAAGTGAAAAGCAAAAATTTATTTCAAAATCAAAACAAATCAATCTAATATGATTTTTCAAATTTCTCCTTCGAAATATGATTTCATCATATTGTAATTGTCGTTTTTCAAAAGGATTGTGTCCTAAATAATAAAAAATGAATCTGCTAAATACCTCATCTTGTATTTATGAATGATGCACATTGTTAATATTCCTAGGGGGAGGAATTCAAATAACCATTCAATCCTATTTTTAATAAAAGAGAGCATAAAGCTCTCTTTTTTATTTTAAAATCCTAAGGATGCGGAGTACTACATAAAATTTATTGATAGTCCTATTTCATAAATGGGATGTCCTATTTCATAAAGGGATGTCCTATTTCATAAAGGGATGTCCTATTTCACAAAGGGATGTCCTATTTCATAAAGGGATGTCCTATTTCAGTTTTTGAGTATAGTCGGAATTTAAGAAAACATCGTCTCACATAAAAAAAATACACATACATCATTGCAGTAATTTTAAACTGTTGTTTAGCCATATTTCACTAAACATTGATTTGTACTACTCAAATCAGAAATCTTAACCTAATTTTTATAAAAATGAAATTTCTTTTTTCTCTAATTAAAGTTTATGCATTTTCGTGTATAACCTTTTTACAAGTAGCGAACTCCACTACAACTCCACAATTAGTAGGTCAATGGACTTTTGAGCCTGGCAATGAATTAAATGACATTCAAGGAAACTTTAATGACTTGACACTTCATGGTGCTGTTGTCGCAAACGGATCATTAGATGTTGGTGAATATGCATGGGCCAATAGTATAGGATATTATGGACCAGCATTATCAGAGAAAACAATGATCGCATGGGTTAGAATAGATAAACTAGCCAGCTCCACTAATGCACCTTTCAGTGGTGGTTCCGCTTTAACAATAGATATTCAGAATACGGATCATTTTGATGGTATTGTATATGCAGAAAGACAAATTGGACGTTGGATGGCAGGAAGTAATTATTATCAACGTACTCTAGACCCCGTGCCAGGTTATCAAGAAACAACAACAAATGAGTTAGTTAAAATTGCCATTTGTTACAAAAAATATAATAGTTCAAACTTAACCCAAGTACACATATACAGAAATGACGAGTTAATTGGAAGCTATGTAAAAGGTCCATTATTAACTTTCGCAGGATCCAATGTAGAAATAGTTTTTGGATTACGTCATACTTTACCAAATGGGGCACTGCCTGGCAGACCATGGCTAGATGCCAAAATTGAAGAAGCAAGAATTTACTCTGGTTGTTTATCTATAGAAGCATTAGAGTCTGTTACTTTAGACGCTGACAATGATGGTGTAGCCGATGATCAAGACAATTGTCCTGAAACTGCAAATCCAAACCAGACAAATTCTGATAATGATGAATATGGTGATGTCTGTGATGATGATGATGACAATGATGGTATTCTGGATACAGATGAAATCAACTGTGGCTCCGATCCTTTGAACGCCGATTCAACTTGTGAAGTTTGTGATGGCATTGACAATGACCTGGACGGAACAACGGATGAAGGATTTGTTGACACCGATAATGATGGAATGGCAAATTGTATAGATACAGACGATGACAATGATGGATTGACTGACGAATGTGACTCAAATCCTCTTGTCAACAACTTTGTATTTAACGGGATTGAGAATCTTCCGTCAGAATGGATTTGTGGAAACAACCCTAACAATCCTAAAGTATATATCTGTCACACGCCTCCTGGAAATCCAACAAACGTGCAGACTATTTGTGTTAGCCCTAATGCAGTTCAGGCACATTTAAATCATGGTTGTATGCTTGGACAATGTTTTGATTGTGCAACAGGAAATGGGGAAGCAATTCCGAATAGTATGAGTTTAGATCACACAGATCGTGTTAACCAAATTGAATTCACTGTATTCCCTAATCCTGCAAGCGGATTTCTTCATATCCAAATACATAAAGACTCTTCATCTAATATCAGTTTGGAAATGTTTGATCAATTAGGCAGAAAAGTTTGGGAAAAGGACCTGGAAGGACATTACTCCGAACACCAAATCAACCTTGCTGAAGAAAACATTGAAAATGGAGTTTATATCCTAAATCTACATTCAAATGAATTTCAAGAAACTAAAAGAATCATAATCGCTAAACAGTAATTAGAAAACGCAACATGAGAATTATTTCTGAAGGAGATCTTGCGATCTCCTTCATTTATAATCTTTTATTCGATCTAGACAAGAAAATAAAACCAGAATCACCTAACAACAAGTAAGATTCTCATGATCAAACACTTGCTATTTATCAAGTCTTCAATATCTGTCAAAATCAAGATGTTTCAGAATAATTCACATCAATCCATAACGATGAAATAGTCTTATATCACAAAGTTTTTGTCCTAATACAAAAAGAACTGCCTTTACTTTATAGCTAATTTGTAATTAAACCAAAAGGGAATAGAATATCTAATTAACATCCTATTAAACTAAATAAAGAATTAAAGATTATACAAGACTCAAGTAAACACAAAAGAATTTCTCTTGGCTCATGATGAGCCACTCAAATTAACATCCAATCCTCCAAAATCCCAATAGAATAGCACTTAACATTATTAGTAAATATATCCTAAAACTACATTCTAATAGCATTAAGGGGGGACACGAAGGACTAGCAGATAGCTAGTCCTTATTTTTATGCTTTTATATTAAATATTCAAAAAGAAAGACTATTGCCTAAGCCCTTTAGCATACTTTAATGGTGGCTCTCCAAAGCGACTTTTAAATAGAGTAGAAAAAGTTGTAAGATTTTCAAAACCTGAACGAAAGGCCACATCTGAAATACTTTCAAAGTCACCACTTTCAATAATATCTTTTGCCATTTGAAGACGAACTTCTTTAATAAATTTTGCAGGAGATAAGCCTGTCAATGGCTTTAAACGTCTTGACAATTGCTTTGGACTGTAAAAAATCTTTTCAGCAAGAGACTCAACGCTTAACTTTTGGTCGATTGGATTTTCCTGAATGAGTTCTTTTAACTCTTCAAGCCAATCTTTATCTTTTTCTCCTAAAGGGATAACAAAATCCTTATCCATCTGAACATTCTCAAACTCTTGTTTGAATTTTTTTCGCTGGATAGAATTGAATAATAAATTCTGAACTCTTATTATTAATTCCTGCACAGAGAAAGGCTTTGTAAGGTAATCATCAACTCCAATTGTTAATGCTTGTAATTTCACCTTATCGGTATTCAAAGCTGTTAGCATCATAACAGGTATACGCTTCCACTCAGGCATAGATTTTATTGTCTGCACCATGGTAACCCCGTCAATTTCAGGCATCATAACATCTGAAATAATAAGATCTACGTCTGGATGCTCTTTCAAAAATTCTAACCCTTCTTTTCCATCTTTAGCAAGATGTACTTCCTTATAACGTTGATCAAGAATTAGATGCAGAAAGTTTCGCAAATCTAGATTGTCTTCAACAATAAGTATTTTGTAATCAAACCCAATCTCAAAAATTTCTCCCTCTTCGAGAAACTCCTGATTATCTCGCACCTCCAATTGCTCAGTACTGTTAACCACTCGTTTAGGCATAGAAAAAGTAAAAACACTACCCTTGCTTACTATACTGGATACTTGTATATCTCCACCCATAAATTGAGCGTACTCTTTACTCAATGCAAGACCAATTCCTGATCCTTCAATTGAATTCCTCTCATTTGAGTAGGATTTATAAAATCGCTTGAAGATATGAGGTAAATCAGCCTCACTTATACCATATCCGCTATCTGTTACTTTTACCTCAATGTTATCCTTAGATTCTTGAATATGGACATTTATTTGTCCACCATCAGGGGTAAACTTCATAGCATTAAACAGAAGATTATTTATTATTTTTTTGACCTTAGGTCTATCCACCAATACAAAAAGAGGAGTATTTAAATCTTCACTATAACTGAAATGAAGTCCTTCAGTTTCAAATATTGGAACGAAGCTATCAAACAAGCCTTTTATGAAACCAGAAAAATCTGTAGATTCCTCAACAAGCTCTAACTTTCCAACTTCGAGTTTTGACAGGTCCAGAATTTCTTCAATTAATTCAATCAACCCCTGGCCATTTCGATGCATAACACCAAGTTGAGTTTTGATAGTTTGCTCATCCAAATCCTCTTTCTGCTCTAAAATATAGTTGAGTGGTCCCATAATCAATGAGACGGGAGTTTTTAGCTCATGAGAAATATTAGTAAATAGATTTGATTTTAAATTATCTACTTCCATTAACTCAATAGCTTGCCGCTCTGTCTTACGTTTTGATTCACCTAATTGCCTATAGAAATAGATCAATACTCCAGTCAAAATAAAAAACAACACGATAACTGCAAGTAGCCAATTGCGCAATTGTCCTTCTCTTTCTAATTGTTCTGCTTGCTTGTCTATTTTTAATGTCTTTAATTCATCCTCATATTTAGACTCTATATTTGCTAAAGCTTCAGCATACTTATTTTCTTCTAATTCCCGTTCAATTTCATAGCCTATTTTGTGATAAAAATATGCTGAATCTATTTGTCCCATTTTCTCATAAATAGCAGCTCGCAAGTAAGATGAGTTATACTGAAGGTATTTACCATGAAAACCATATTCTTCGAATATTGAAGTTTTCAAAAATTGGCAATTCGAACTCATAATCAAGGCAAACTCAAGATCATCAAAATTCAAATATAATCTAGCCTGATGATAATATGTCCACAAAATATTGAAATCATTGTTAACTTTTTGATAAACCCTAGTCGCCTCTGCCATGTAGAATTCAGCTTTATCCTTATCCCCCAATTTTTGATGGTACACCCCCATTAAAGTATTGGCTGTACCATATTCCAAAGTAATATCTTCGTATTTCCTTTTACTGTAAACCTCATTTTGTAATTCATAAAGCCTTTTCGATGAAGTCAAAGCTTCTTCAAGATATACTAAAGCTTTTATGGTATCCTTCTGTTCGTTTAAATACCTCCACATTCGAATACAAAACCAGGGGTAAGTTTTTTCAATGTTATGTTCCTGAACAAGTAGCTCACACGATTTAAGATAGAACAGGGAGCGCTCAGGCATCTTAAGCTCATCAAGAATATTTTCTGCAATCAGGTAAGATCGAGATAGCATTAACCAGTCTTCTCTCGCCTCAAATTCATTAATAAGATTATATAAAGATATTAAAGCCTCCTGTTTTTGATTTGTCGAAGATTGTGCACTGACGAGTGTGAACCGTGCTTGAAGACCTAGGTCAGTCTTGGTGAGATTCCTTTTTTCAACCTCTTCAACAGCCTTATAAGCAACTACCTGTGCACTATCGAAAAGCTCTTTAAAAAGTAAATAATTGGCTTGGTCTATTTGGTTTTCTATTCCATTAGTTTGCTTCGCTTTTGAAAGACTCACTTGGGCATTCATCTTACTCGGTAAGAATGTGATTAACAAAAGAAAGGTAATATTGCAGAATAGGGATTGCTTTTTCAAAACTTACTTTTTCGATCAATCTATTTTATAAAACTTATAATTAAGCTAAAAGTTAAGCTAAAAAACATAAGTTTTGTCTTTTTTCAATAAAACAATGTCGCAAATCAATAAAAACGGCAACTGATCTATACTTAATTTTACACATGAAGACGTAAGACTACGGCTTATAAAGGGGGGGCCTGAAAACTGTAGTCTTTTGTTCTTCACATCAAAACTTACAAAATTTGATATGCCAATCACATTTTGTTCAAACAAATTAACACAGAAACTGTAGCACTTTAATGTATTTAAAGTGCTACTTTTTTAACCAATAAAACCGAAAGAAAACCTGCAAAAACACAGGTCAACATTCCAACAAATCACACTTTGAGAAAACTCTTTTTATCGAAAAACAAAAAGACCAAAAAAGTATTTCTACTTTGATGGTCTTTATTTTCGATCAATAGTTTTGTGGGTCTCTACTGTCTAAAGAGGTTTGGCTAATACCATAACCCAAACATTATTAACCCGGGCAACACCAATTTCGGTGAAGTTATCGTTAAGCAAAAGTTCACAATGGCTAGATGAATTTATCCATCCCTCCATAACAGCATCAACAGCTGTAAATCCTGTTGCTATATTTTCTCCAATCGTACTAAACGCATAGTCTAATTCAGCAGCTCTTATTCCAACGGTAGACCCGTCAGAACCTTCATGCGCAAAAAAGTCATTATCATCCATATCTTGAGCATGAACTCTTGCAATTTCCTCTAAAACAAAATTCCAAGTTACTGAAGGAGCTGTCTGATTAAAACCAGAGCCACAGTTGTCGCCTTCAGCTCTAAAATCGTTAACCGCTATCAACAAGGCTTCCTCCTGAGCGTCTAATCCATCCGGTATTTCAATCTCTTCTGGCCTACAACTAGATAAGGATATCAAAGAATAAATCAGCAGTAAACATTTTGTTTTAGTGAAATACATAAATGATTATTTTAAGCGATAAAGAAGGAAACCATATTTCTATGATTTCCTTTTCTTCAATTTATGAAATAATTCTTTTTTTTAAAAGTCAAACAGCTAAAACACTTGCAATATAAAAGACTGATTATCCTTAAATTACAAGTTTTGCAATATAAAAAACATTAGTGCACAATTACGAATTTCTTGCTCAATGTCTGTCCGCTTTTCAGCTGTATTTTCATAATATAGATCCCTGAGTTAATCGATTCTGTTTCAAATTGAATATCTACCTCTGAGCGCTGGTTAAACTCAATTGCACTATATTGACCACTCGTACTTATAATATAAATGTCTACAACATCCTCTGCACTAAATCCATCCAATAAAATATTTGCACGATTGTGTTCTATTAACGTTGGAATTATAGAGAACGTATATTCTGCTGATTGACCTGTAAAATATCCAGAGTCTTGATCGTCTCCACCAGGATTTGGAGCACTTCCACAAAGTCCTACATCGTCCAATGCATAAAATGTTTTCGTGGTATACGAGGTGCAATCGTCTTTAATCACAATCAGATCAACTTCATGATAACCTACTTCGCCAAATGAAAGAACAACGGTCAATGCATCAGATGGTACATCTAACTGCACCCCATCCAAATACCATTCATAAATTACTCCAGGTCCATTGTCCTGAGCAGTTAAAGTATAAGCTTCATTGAGACAAGCATAATTCAATGCGGATATACTAGCAACGATATCAGGGTCTACATAGATTTCAACCACATTGGATTCTATTACATTCTCACAACCTTCAGAACGTACACAACGAACAAAATAAGTAGTATGAGAAAGTAGACCTGGTTGGTAATTTGGACTATTTGAGTTGGGTATAGGGAACCAGGTTCCATTATTAAATGGACCGTAGGTATATGAATACATCCAGATATACTCATAAGGTTGGCTTCCTCCAGTTGCAGGAGACACTTCTACTATTTCGTCCGGTAAATTCATAAAACCACATAATTGTTGATCATAGCCAATGGTACCCGGCGTTTCAGTTGGAATACACTCATCCCTGTATCCGACATCCAGATCTTCGTAGCATATACCACCACTTAATGTAACTAACTGGCTTTCACCTGTCTCTGGATCTACATCTGAATCCAATGAATCATTAGTTCCAGAATTTAAGGTAGTAAGATTTACATCCTGAAAAGTGTCTTGGACATAGATATAGTATTGACCATCTGCCAGGCCATTAAAAGAATACCATCCATCAATATCTGTGCTGAATTGATCAACCTGCTGGTTCGAATCATCATACAAAATGATATGCTGGCCGGATATACCATCTTCAGAAGCATCCTGTATACCATCTCCATTTTCATCATACCAAACATAATCGCCTATGCTATTATAAGCCTCTAAATCAATACCACATACAGATTCGCAACCGTTTGGATCAGTCACAGTAACACTATAAGTTCCAGAAGCCAAGCCTGAAATTTCAACAGTCGTAGCACCAGTGCTCCATAAGATAGTAGATGATGGATTTTCTAATACAACAGTCAAACTACCGTCAGCACTATCGCAATCCGTTGGCTGAGTTATTATTTCAATTAGACATTCATTAATTAAATCTTCCTCTACCGTTTCTATTCCAACTATTGAACATCCAGTCTCATCTGTAATAGTGAATTCATAATCCCCAGCAACAAGACCATCTAATACAAAATTAGTAGAACCATTATCCCACAAAATTTCAACTACTCCAATAGTAGAATCTGGAATCACTTCAATTTGACCGGTAGCACCTCCTGAACATGCATGAAGTATATTGACTTCATAAGTTAATTCTTGATTTTCCTCCAAGTAAATAGAATCAACAACTGAACACCCATTTAAATCTGTAATCGTCACCGCATAGAATCCCTCTCCAAGACCAACAATCTCAGATCCTTCAACTCCATTTGACCACAAATAACTATAGGTGTCCGAGGATCCTCCACTAACCTGAGTAGCCAATACACCATTCATTTGATCAAAACAAGGAATAGTTTCTATGTTTATATCGACCTCAATTTCAGGAACAGATTCAATAATAAATTCTTGTACTACGCAACAATTTGATGCATCACAAACCTCTACAGTGTAATCACCAGTTGCTAATCCTGAGATAAGTTCTGTACCTGTATTCCCCGTACTCCATTCAATCGTAAATGGCGCATTACCTCCGATGATTTCAACAGAGGCAGCTCCTGTAGAATCACCATAACAAAGAACTTGCTCGGTACTAACTATAATATCTATAGGTTCAGACTCGAATACATAGCTTGAATCAATTATACAACAGCCGGCAGCATCGCATACGGTAAGTACATAATACCCGGGATCTAAATCTTCTATATTTGATGTTGTTTCTCCAGTGTTCCAGAGGTATGTATATGGAAGGTTGCCGCCAGAAGCTAGTGCATCTATACTTCCTCCTATTCCTTCACAACCTGCATTAACAACTTCAAACTCTATAGCTAGCTCAGGTTCTTGTATCACAATAATAGAATCCTGTGCAAGACAACCATTGGCATCGGTGACAAGAACAACATATTCTCCATTAGATACATCAGACTGATATGCTTCTGTAGTTCCATCCTGCCATTCATAGCTATACGGGCCTGTTCCTCCCGAAACAAGAACGTTAAGAGAATCAGAATCACTGCCACATTCACCAGGGATTAATTCAATATCTACATCTAGAATATCCGGTTGAAGAATGGTTACAAACGTATCCAATTCACATAGGAATGAATCTAAAATAGTTACCGGATAGGTGCCGGCCGATAATCCATTCAACTCTTCGTCAATAGATCCATCAGCCCAAACCAAACCAGTCCAATCCGAAATTATATTGACAAAAACAGAGCCATCCGCTCCTCCTGAACACGAAACATCCTCTGTAATGAACTCAAACTCTAAAGGGTTTACCTCTTCAATCTCAAAGTCTATAACCTGTGGACAATCACTATCATCTACAACAGTAACACTATATGACCCCGCTTCAAGATTTTCAATCACTGAACCAGTCTCCCCAGTACTCCAAAGTATCTGAGGGACACCTATTTCATTATAAATATTAACCCAGGCAAGACCATTTGCATCTCCCGAACAATTAATGCCGTCATAATTCAAATTTACATAGAGATCAGTTCCGTCCAGGACTTCTATCAAGTCTTTTCCTAAACAGCCTAAAGAATCTTCAATACTGAAAACGTATGTACCTCCCTCGGAAACCCATATACCAAGACTGGTATCTCCGGTATTCCATGAATACTCAAATGGTGGGACACCATCTAATATCAATGCCTCTAAATAAACGGAATCTCCTTCTTCGCAAAAACTATTATCTCCTATTATGTCCACATCAATGGCCGAATACACATTCAAATCTACCTCCTCGACAATTGGACAGTTTAACGGATCGTTAATAGTAACTGTATAAATACCTTGTGAAAGGCCTGACAAAACACTTCCTACTGCACCATTGGACCAATTAAAAGTGTATGGCCCTACTCCACCACTCATAATTACTGCTATTTGACCATCTTCTTCCAAACAGTCTGAAGGAGGTGTGGCAACTATAAAAGCATTTAATGGGGAATTAGCTATTT
>OMKD01000196.1 GCA_900299495.1 Sphingobacteriales bacterium | reverse complement strand
CCCGCCGCAATGAGGACATTTGATTCTACCACTGCGTGATCCATGATTATTGCTCCCATCCCAACCAACACATCTTCTTTGATTTGGCAACCATGGATAATTGCTTTATGGCCTATTGATACACGATCACCGATTATTGTTTTACTTTGTTCGTAAGTGCAGTGGACTACCGCTCCATCCTGTATATTTACTCCGTTCCCTATTTCAATACTATTCACATCTCCCCGAAGTACAGCTTGAAACCAAATGCTGCAATTGTCGCCGATTTTCACGTCTCCAACTATTGTTGCATTTTCTGCAAGAAAGCAATCTTTCCCGATGCTTGGTTCAAATCCTCTAACTGTTTTTATTAAAGCCATTATTAATAGTTTACCATTGGTCTAATCGAATATCCATTTTCGGATAACATTTGTAAAATACCATTCTCTCCAATTAAATGTGCAGCACCAACTGCATAAAGGCAGGTTTTCGTTTTGCCAATTTCTTTTATTTGCTCAACCCAGTTTTTGTTCCTTTTATCTAACATTAATTCATCGAATTGTTCTGGTATGTTTGGATCAGCGATAAGCTCCTTTAATAGTTCAAGATCTTGGTTTTTGTAAACTTCAAATAAGTTTTGTTGATTATTTTGCTCGAGTTCGTTGTTTATTTCAGAAACTAAATATTTCGCCTGCTCTTTTAAAGGAATACAATTCAGAAGTTTTAGTTGGAAATCTATGGATTCTAATCCTTTGATGGGTTTATCCTTTGAAAGAGCAATCTTATTGATTTCCATATCATAGGATACCGTTTGTTGAACATCCTCTTTTTTAATGTCCGAGTTTTCATTGAGGTGGATGTAAGTTGCCAGGAACATTGGTTGAATCTTGTTGTAGAAGAAGAGTGGTATATTCATTTCTTCCATTTTAGATTGGACTTGCTTAAATTCTTCTTCACTTAATAATTGAGATAGCAGGATTCCATTTGGCATGATCAATTCACTAAGTAAGTCCGATATTTCTAATAAGTCATTTATTTTGTCCAGATTAATTTCAAGATATATCTCTTCAGCCACGTCAATGCAATAAATAAGGCTATCTGAGATGTTGAAATAAGATTCAGGAATTAAATGAATAGTGCCAAAGATGTAGGATTTTTGTTGGGTTTCCTGGTGTTCAATTTCCCATAAGAGGGAATTATCCTGAGCAAATAAAATATTTGAACAGCCAATGAAAAAAAGTAGTTGTAGTAGCCTCATAGATTAATGTTAATGGTGAAGATCTAAATCCTCGAGTATTTGTAAGAGTATATAAACGTCTTCATAAAATTCTTTGATTAGGCTGAACCTAAGGTTTGATTTAAAAAGGTGTGGTTCCAGTATATCTTTTTCTTCTGATACTGCAAGGTAGATTGTTCCATTATTGTAGGACAGATAAAAAAGCTTGTCGTGTAGTTCGGTGTATTTTATGATCGATTCCTGAAGTCCTTCAGTGAGGAATTGCATAGGATTCGATTTTTTATTGGCAAATGTTTCGAATAGTTTTCTGAATGTTTTATTACGAATGAGATCGTAAGCTTTGACATGACCAGAACTCATCCAGTGCTTTATGGTTTTGCTCAAGTATGGTTTTTCTTCTCTTGGTATTATTAGTAAGGATCCTTTTATGGGAAGCTGTAATTTGGCTTTCATGAAAACACCATCAAAAACCCAATCCTGCGTATTCCTTACACGAGAATATTCTGTTACTCGGGTTTCGGCCAACTCAAATGAAATGCTTCCAATGTTTCCTTTTATATAATCTTCGGATTCATAGTTCATTGCTCTAGGAAAAAAGATCTTACTATCTAAGAACGTTTTTTTATCTATACTTCCATCGGCTTTATATACCAAGGTGCCATAATTGATGCTGTCATCTATAAAGTCTAGGATTAGATTCATTATCCTAGGCTTGAAGGTTTGAATATATTTACGAATTCTATGAATTAGATAAAGTACGTAGAATATTTCAAGTAAGATGACTAGTAGTGATAGGGAAAAGATGTGTAGGATCTGTGCAATAATAAAAAGTACAATACAAAGGAGTGCGGAAATACCAATCAGAAGGATTAAGTGATTTCGCTTCTTTTCCATCCTTTTTAATTCCGGATAAATGGTGTGATTATAAAATATCCTAAAATCCTCTAATCGTTTCATTTTAGACCTAACTACTGATTTTTGGAATATACTAATCATTGGGGGAGCTAACCAAATAATTACCTTATATTTATGTGAAAAAAAATTATACTGCCATACAACTAGAAGCAGTATAATTACCTCAATCAGAACTTAGTTTTTTCATTTTGAATAATTACTTTTGGCATCATACAACCATATGATGGAGAAAGTAATCTCTTTCAGTAGTTAACACACTATACATTAGAATACTTTTGCGAAAAAAATTGTACCTTTGCGTTTTATGGGAAGAATTATTAAGTCAGTAGCACTATTCGGTTTATTTGGCCTTATTTTTTTGAGTTCATGTAAATCTTCATTTGAAAAAGTTAGAACAAGCGGAGATTCAGAGTTAATTTATAAGGAGTCGATTAAGCTTTATGAAGATGGTCAGTATGTGAAAGCACAGGCCTTAATGGAGTTGATTATATCAGCATTTAGAGGTAGACCTGAATTAGAAGATTTGTACTATAAGTATTCCAATACTTATTTTCTTACAAATGATTATGTGATGGCTGCTTACTACTTTGAAAATTTTTCTTCTACATTCAGTGGTAGTTCACTTAAAGAAGACGCAGATTACTACACAGCGTACTCCCATTACAAGATGTCTCCATCTTTTAGATTAGAGCAATCTAATACGATGAAAGCAATTGAATCTTTTCAATCATTTGTGAATAAGTTTCCTGATTCTGATCGAGTTGAGGAATGTAACTTATTGATTGATGAGTGTAGGAGAAAACTAGAGGCTAAGGCATTTGATTCGGCCATGTTGTATTTCGATTTACAGCAGTACCAATCAGCTTTGAAAAGCTTGGAGAATATTTTAATCGAGTTCCCGGATACTAAAAATCTGGAAGAGGTAAGATTCAAGATGGTTGAAGCAAATTATTTGCTTGCGATCAACAGTATATATGAAAAGAGAGAAGAACGTTACAATGAAACTATACGTTATGCATTGATGTTCTTGGATAAATATCAAGAAGGGGAGTATTTTAATACTGTTCAAACCTTCAAAGCAGATTCTGAAACGCAATTAAAATTATTGTCGAATGACTGATATAAAATCAAAATCTCAGGGAATAAATCCCAACGTGACTTCGAGAGATGTAAAATCACTTTCTGAAACTACAGGTAATATTTACGAAGTAATTTCAGTAATCAGTAAGCGTGCAAGACAACTTTCATTTGATTTGAAAAGAGAATTGAATCAAAAATTGGAGGAGTTTGCTGTCAGCACTGATGCGATTGAGGAGATCAATGAGAACAAGGAGCAGATTGAGATTTCAAAATTTTATGAGAAGCTTCCTAACCCAGTAGTTATTGCTACGAAGGAGTATATGGAGGACGAGCTTCATTTTCACTACAGTAAGAAGCAAAAAAGAGACTAATTAGTCTTACATAAAATAGTGAAGGCAGCAGTAAGGATTAATTCTTTACTGCTATCTTTGTTTGTATAAATAAGGTATTATGACTGTGCCTGGAAATAAAAAAAAGATACTTTTGGCGGTGACTGGAAGTATTGCTGCTTACAAGGCTGCTCATCTGGTCCGACTCATGGTCAAGAACGACTATGAGGTTCGTGTACTTATGACAAAATCTGCCACTAGTTTTATTTCTGCAGTCACTCTTTCCACCCTTTCCAAAAATGAGGTTTATTCGGATATTCATTCTGAAGAGGCTTGGAATAATCACGTCGAATTAGGCCTTTGGGCTGATTATATGGTCATTGCACCTGCTACGGCCAATACCATGGCAAAAATGGTAACAGGTATAACAGACAATATAGTGATGGCTTGTTTTCTTTCTGCGCGTTGCCCAGTAGCCTATGCACCTGCTATGGATTTGGATATGTACAAACATTCGAGTACGGTTGCAAATATGCAACTACTTGAAGATCGTGGTGTGAAATTAATACCGGCAGAATACGGAGAATTGGCATCAGGATTGATTGGGGAAGGTCGTATGGCAGAACCTGAACAAATCGTTCAGTTCTTAAGAGAGGAGTTTGAGCAGCAAAAAGATCTTAGCGGTTTAAAGGCTTTGGTTACGGCTGGACCAACATATGAACATATTGATCCGGTGCGGTTTATCGGTAATCACTCTTCTGGAAAAATGGGTTGTGCCCTAGCACTGGAGCTTGCAGAGCGAGGTGCTCAGGTTGAATTAGTTTTAGGACCTTCTAAATTAGATCCTGTTCACCCGTCTGTTCACGTGCACCGTGTTACTACAGCACTTGAAATGTATGAACTTGCCAAACAATATCATACTTCGAGTAATCTGGTTGTTTTTTCAGCTGCTGTTGCGGATTACAGACCCAAAAAGGTTTTCGCTCAAAAGGTGAAAAAGGAGTCGGATGATATGACTATTGAGCTTGAGAAAACGGAAGATATTGCCTATGAATTGGGGCAACTAAAGAAAAGTGATCAATTTCATATTGGATTTGCACTTGAAACAAATAATGCTTCGAGTAATGCTCAATCAAAACTCGAACGAAAAGCATTTGACATGATCGTTTTGAATTCTCTTCAGGATAAAGGAGCAGGTTTCAATCACGATACCAATAAGGTGTCCTTGTTTTTTAAAAACAATAAGCGAAAGGATTTTGAGTTAAAATCAAAGCTTGCTGTCGCAAAGGATATCGTAAATGCGTTTATTGAATTAAAAGAAAAGAATTAAATATAAAGATATGGTTCGCTCAGGATTAGCTTTGATGATTTTGTTTGTGGCAAACACAATGTTTGCTCAAGAGTTTATTGCTACGGTTAATATCAATACACCTCGTTTGCAGAAGGCGGATCCGTCTCTTTTCGAGGATCTAAAACAAAACATAGAGTCTTTTTTCAATGAAATGACCTGGACTGAAAATACGTATAGGCCTGAGGAGCGAATCAATGTTACGATCAATTTCAACATCAATGAGGAGGTAACAAATACTTCTTTTAAAGGAGAGCTACAGATACAAGCGACAAGACCAATCTATAACAGTAATTATGAGACTGTATTACTTTCTCATAATGATAGAGATGTTGTTTTTAATTATGAGCCTAACCAGATTCTCCAATTTTCCGAGTTCGGCTTTTCTGACAACCTTTCACAGGTCTTAGGATTTTATATTTATATGATATTAGGATTGGATGGAGATAGTTTTGAACTTAAAGGTGGTGACGAGTATTACCAAAAAGCTCAGGATATTATCAACTCTATTACTCAAGATATTGCCAGAACATTCCCTGGCTGGTCTCCAGAAGGATCTGCTCAGAGACTTAGAAGTCGTTACTGGATGGCAGAAAATATACTTTCGCCACGTATCAAGAATTATAGACAAGCATATTATGATTATCACAGGCAGGCGCTTGATATAATGTATTATGATTCAGAGACAGCCAAGTCCATTATGATCAATGCACTTACAGAAATTCGCCTAGTTGCGCAGTCTTATCCGAACTGTATGTTATTACAGATGTTCTCTTCTGCAAAGTCCAATGAATTAATTGAGATATTCAGTCTTGCTGAGTTGGATCAAAAAAGAGAATTTATCAGGTTGATGCAAAAGATAGATCCTGTTAATTCATCTAAATACAGATCTATCAACAGCGCAAAATAAGCATTGATATGCCAAGAAGAGCCAATCAAATTTTAATATCCTTATTGATATTGTGTAATACCGCTTTTGCACAGTCTATTGATTATGACCTGACCACATCCGCAGATACTAAGCTCAAGATGGGTCAGTATTTCGATGATGTAATCTTTGAGAATAAGGATGTAATCTACACGATTACCAGACGAGAGATTACAGGATTTATCGAGGAGAAGTCTATTGATGTAGAGCTATACGACAGGTCATTAAAAAAGCTTAGGAAGAAAACCTTAAGCTTGGAGTACAAATCAAATCTGTTACAGTACGAGGCTCTGAAATATCTTAATGGTAAATTATATCTGTTTACTTCCTTTTTTAATTCAGCCAAAAAGAAGAACTATCTGTTCATGGAGGTCTATGATGGACTTAGCCTGAAGCGACTTCAACGTATGGAGATTGTAGGCGAGTTTGATAGTGTTAATCGTTATGAAAGTGGATTTATAAGTTTTGAGGAATCATTTGATAAAAGCAAATTCTTGGTCTACTGCCAATTGTCCTCAAAGCGAAAGGATAACGAGAAAGTGTATTGTATTGTTTTCGATAAGGGTATGGAGGTGCTTTGGGAAAATACGCTCGAGCTACCTTATTTGGACAATGACCTAAACGTTTTTGAATACAGAGTTTCAAACACAGGTGGTGTTTATTTTCTTTGTCGATATTTCAATAAAGAAGGTGCAAGAACCGGAAATTATTTACTGGCAAGCTTTAATTATGGAGGGGTAGATCTGCATGAATACAAATTGAGTTTGGAGGGTAGGTTTATTTCAGATTTGAGTTTCTTAGTTAATAATGATAATGAGCTTGTTATTTCAGGATTATATTCAAATACAAATTGGAATAGGGCAAAAGGAGTTGTGTACTTTAGAATTGACCCAATTTCAAAAAGTGTTAAGTTTGCGAATACAGACGAGTTAGATCCTGAGCTTATTGTTGATGCAATAGATTATAGTTCGGGTAAGCGAAGAGAGCGGGTTTTATCCAGTCCGGACAAATTGGCTAAACTTGAGTTAGAAAATTTTGTAATAAGAGATTTGATACCGCGTTCAGATGGGGGCTTGTTAATGTTTACCGAGAAATTTTATGTTCGAGAGTATAATTCTATGAATTCTGGTTTTTATACGGGTAGGCCCGTAGGTGGTGGTGCAATCAATTATTCATACCATTACGAAGAAATCATAGTTTATAATATCTCTCCTAAGGGTGAGATCCAGTGGTCAACAATGATCCCTAAGACGCAAGCTAGCTTTAATGATAGAGGATATTATCTAGGGTATAGTTATGCGATTACCTCAAAGGGTATCAATATTATTTTCAATGACTTTGGAAATAGTATGAATTCCAACCAATCTAGTTTTATAAATACTAGAACTACGTCCACTATTCCGATTATTTGGAGAATTGATCAGGATGGAAAAACTAAAAACCAAAACTTAAGTTTGATGAGTAAGCGTTTTAGTATTGTTCCCAAAAATACTGCGCAGATTTCTGGAAATTCAGTATTCATTTACCAAGGTGGGCGAGGAATCCAACAATTTTCAATACTTAAGTTATAGTTAAGATAAAAATTCCTATGTTTGACCTGAGGAATGATCTACAAAAATAAAGGTGTTCATGAAATCGAATATTTTTTACAGTTTTGGTAAATATCTAGGCCTTTTAGGGCAAGCTTTTTCTAAGCCAGAAAAGCTTTCCATGTATTGGAAAGAGACGCTTAGACAAATGGATGGCATAGGAGTCGGCTCTGTTGTCATTGTAGCTCTAATCGCTATATTCATGGGTGCTGTTGCGGCGCTTCAGTTTGCATATCAGTTAAATGGACAGTTGATTCCTATGTACTATATTGGTTATATCGTTCGTGATTTAGCTATTATTGAATCTGCACCAACTATTACCTGTTTGGTTCTTGCTGGAAAAGTTGGTTCTAATATTGCAGCGGAGATTGGTGGTATGAGACAAAAGGAACATATTGATGCTATGGAAATCATGGGTATCAATACAGCTTCTTATCTTATTTTACCTAAGACCATTGCTGGATTATTCGTTATTCCTTTCTTGGTTACACTTGCAGCGGTTATCGCAATATTAGGTGGTTATCTTGCAACTGTTCCAACAGGTACACTTTCCGATGTAGATTATATCAGAGGATTAAGAGCATACTTCGTTGAATACAACGTGTTGATGATGTATGTGAAAGCATATGTATTTGCCTTTATTCTTGTTACCGTATCCTGTTTCCAGGGTTACTATGTGAAGGGTGGATCTATAGAATTAGGTAAAGCCAGCACAAATGCTGTGGTATTCAGTAATATTTTAATCTTATTGGCAGATTACTTGATTGCTGTCATTCTAACCGTTTAAGTTTCAGCAGATGATCCGTATAGAACATATAAAGAAGTCTTTTGGGGATGTACAGGTACTAAAAGGTATTTCTCATACTTTTGAGGCAGGTAAGACTAATCTTATTATTGGTAAAAGTGGAGCAGGTAAAACTGTTATGCTGAAGATATTGGTTGGACTTTTTCCTCCTAGTTCAGGCAGCATATTTTATGATGATACTGATTTCATTGGTCTAGATAAAAAGCAACTTCGTGACTTAAGAATGAAGGTTGGAATGCTTTTTCAGGGCTCTGCACTTTTTGATTCTATGACAGTAGAAGAAAATGTGCGTTTCCCATTGGACATGTTTACTGCTCAGACCAAGAAAGAAAAGGATGATCGAGTAAATTACTGTCTGGATCGAGTAGGTTTGAATAATGCCAATAAAAAATATCCTTCTGAAATCAGTGGAGGTATGCAAAAACGTGTTGGTATTGCCCGTTCCATTGTTTTAAATCCAACCTATTTATTCTGTGATGAGCCAAACTCAGGATTAGATCCTAAAACTGCTTTGGTTATCGATGAATTGATCAAAGATATTACAGTAGAGAATAATATCACTACGGTTATCAATACACACGATATGAACTCTGTAATGGAGATCGGTGATAATATTGCTTTATTGCATTTGGGTGAGCTAGCTTGGTCAGGAACAAAGGATGAAGTACTGGATAGTGATAATGATATCCTTCAGGATTTTATTTTCGCTTCTCCTTTCTTGAAGCGTTTGCGTAACAAAGCAATGGGTTTAAAATAAAAAAAGACCGTCACAATCTTTGACGGTCAAAACCCAGAACATACACAAGAGAATCAATAAATCAATCCCCTGATTTTTAGGATGCCTGTGAGCTATATTCAGGTCATCCAATCCTTTCAGTTTATATGTCTAAAGCATACAAATTGAACTCTTCTATTATTCGAATTAACTTTTCAGGGTATTTCTTATCTGTGGCGTAACCTGCTTTACTCAGGCCGTCAGCCCACATTTTGTAATCTTTCTTATGTTTTTTAAGGTGGTTGTAGCGGTCTGAAGATAGAAATCTACTATGTGCTCTCCAGCTCGCCCATGGGGTGCTATAGATTCTAAAGAAATCCTTGTGATGGTCATCGTGAAAATTGCTGCAATGTCCTTTTGTACAATTTTTGGAGAAACATTTTATACCGAAATGGTTATTGTTGTCTAGTGATAGTTTAGACTGTCCCGCATTACTTTCCAATAGAGCCTGAGCCATTTTTATGCTGGCAGGTATGCCAAATTTTCTCATTTCATCCCTTGCAACTTTGTGAAAACGCTTGATATACTTCTTTTTAGCTCTGGTGTCTGAATCGTCAGCTTCGTCAATCAGGAAGATATGCTCAAAACTTAATGAAGGACCTGGGATTGCATGAATAGCACTTGAATCAATCAATATTGGGAGTGCTGCATTCGTTGACATCTTTACCATTTCATTTGAATTTAATTGTTTACCAAATTCCAGTTTGATCCTGAACTTGTTCGTCAAAAACAGGTAGAAAAAAACTGCTAATAAGAAGTATTTGACATAGAATTGGGCAGAGATTTTTTTCTTATACGAACTTGTCTTAAATTCCAAAAAGGAATAAAATCTATTGTACCAATTACTTAAGCGTTGGTTGCTGGATATTTTCTTTCTGAACCTACGAACAATGATAGCACCTTTGCTATTCATTTGTCTAAGTGTAGGTTTAAAAGAAAAATCGTTCATATAGCTTCTTGTTTTAAGTATGAATCAAATTTAAAACAAAAAGTTTTATAAAGCAATAGTATTTTTTCTTTTTTGTTTTTTTTATCAATTTTTTTCATCTTTTTGTTTTAATTACTGCAATTAACAATATTGCTTCATGAAGGTTACAGATGTTTTAAAGGCTAATGAAAAAAATACTTTGGTATCGTT
>OMKD01000195.1 GCA_900299495.1 Sphingobacteriales bacterium | reverse complement strand
TTAGCATTCCTCTTTGATTAAGAATAATCTGCCCATTAGAACGGAATAAACGCAAATTCAGAATCTCCACATCCGTTGCAATAAACAATTTATCCATGGCTGGATTAGGATAAATATTGAAATCAGAAGCACTTATTTGATCATTATTTGAAGAGGCACTATCGTAGTAAAAGCGAGTTTCATTTACAAACTCTGCGGAAAAGAATCCATTAAATTGAAAAAAGCTCTCACTTTTCAAAAATCCATCTTCATCATAAACAAAAATAGTTCGCTGGAAGGGTTGAGGTCCTAGTCCGTAGTCAACCTTTTCAATTCTATCCGAACTGTCATAGAAAAATGTAAAACCTGTAACCTCATTTGGCATATTGAGAATGATCTGCTCTAACTGATCATTATTATAGTTAAAACTTGAAGTGTATTCCTCGTATTCATTATTGGAATTTAAAACCAAATAAACACCAGATGCATACTGATCTCCATCAAAGGTAAAATCGTATTGCTCTAATAATACATACTCATTAACAGGAAGGTCTGCATAACCATAGCGCTTCATACCAACTAAAGCAGCACCCGATGAATTGTAATAAAAGGTATCAGCAGAAAGAATTAAATCACCTTGATCAGGAAGCATGTAGGTTTCTGTCAATTTCTTACCGGAGGCATCATAGCTTATTGACGTACTATCCTCCACTTTCCAGACCATATTATAATACTCATCCCGTATAATTGCTGTTACCTGATCGTTATTATTATATAGATAGCGGAAGCGTTCTTCCTCTCCCTCGAAGACTTGCTCCGCAATAAGACCATCAACGATCGTATTTGTTATACTTTCCAAAATCACAGAAGAAGGACCATCCATAACGGAATAGACATCAATCAACTCTGCATGAACAAAAGGTTGTTTATCGTAATCCACAAAAAAGCTTAAAGCACCGTTGGCAGGACCAAATTCTGGCTCCATGGATTCCAGCGGACTTGTAGTAGGATTATAACTCAATACAAATGAATCTGCTGCAACAAGCTCCAGCGGCACACCAAAATCCACAAACTCATAACTAGTGAATACTGCAGCAGTTAGATTTTTCTGAGCAAAAGAAATATGAATACTCCATAAGACAAACACAAATAGGGAAGCAACTCTCATAACTATTTTTATTATTCCATAAAGTATTGAGAACAATCACTTTAAATCAATAATTCCACAACAAGTATTGGATTTCAATTAAGCTGTTTTAGATTATAGTTCTTGGATAAATCCGATTTAAGTATATTGTAAAAAACAATCGAATGGATAACAGAATAAGCTCCGTAGATGTGCTCAGAGGATTGACCATCTTCCTCATGATCATTGTGAATAACCCAGGTAGCTGGTCACATGTTTATCCACCATTATTACATGCCAAATGGCATGGATGTACACCAACAGATCTTGTTTTTCCATTCTTCCTGTTTATTGTTGGTGTATCCATGGCTTTTTCTTTTTCAAAATACAAGAGCGAAAATCGATCTGCTTGGATTACTAAAATAACTCGACGTACAGCACTTATATTCCTGATTGGGCTTTTATTAAATTGGTTTCCGTTTTACCACAAGGCTTTTTCAGATCTGCGTATCTTTGGTGTTTTACAAAGAATTGCACTTGCTTTCGGAGGTGCTGGATTACTGATTATTTTTCTTAAACGCTCCAGATATCAAATCGCAGCTATTGGACTGATTCTATTAAGCTATTGGGGTTTACTTTTTTTATTTGGCGGGATGGATCCTTATGCTTTAGAAAGTAATCTATGCACAAAGATCGATCTATTTATTTTAGGCGAATCACATCTTTACAAGGGATTTGGCATTCCTTTTGACCCTGAAGGCCTATTCAGCACCTTAACAGGTATTGCCCATGTGCTGATTGGTCATCAAATTGGTAAGCTCCTAGGTAAACAACATACTAATAATGCCATAAGTATAAAGCCATTCATTCTACTTGGCCTGGCGCTTATATTTTCCGGACTTATCTGGAACAACTTTTTCCCTATCAACAAACCCATCTGGACGAGTTCATATGTCTTATACACCTGTGGACTTGCCACTATTACGCTATCCATTCTAATTTGGATACTCGACATCAAGGCTTGGAAAGGATGGGAATATCCTTTCCGTGTTTTTGGTCTTAACCCACTTATCAGTTATATCCTGTCCGTACTGTTCATCAAAATCATCATGTACTTTATGAAGACAGACTCAGGTAACCTGTATACAAGCCTTTATCAGGACTTTTTTAAAAACATAATCAGTCCCGAATTTGGATCTTTACTACAGGCTTTATCCTTTACGGGATTCATCTGGTTATTTGCCTGGTATCTGTACCGAAAAGGCAAAGTCATAAAGATCTAATAGGCTGTGGTTTTTAAAAATCCAAAGGCACCATTGTCTACACCGATGATAGCTGCTCCGTCAGAGCTAAGGTCGATATCCTCTCCTGCCCAGTCAGCTCCATCACCTGGGCTGAAGGTGGTTTGCCAGTCAAGCTCCCCCTGTGCATTATACTTAATCAAATAAACATGCCAGATATTTGAATTGTCCTGATCACCGCCACAACTACTGCTGTAATTTCCGTATTCATCTCCTGTACCCGCTACAACTAAACAGCCCCCGTCAGGAGTAGCTTTTATACCCCAGGCTTCATCATGTATAAAAGCAGGATCGTATCCTCTTGGATTCCCTTGCTTAGCCTCCCAAATGGTATTGCCATCAGAATTGATTTTCATCGTATAGGTATCCCAATTAGCCGTACCTGAAAGGGTATGTCCAGTTAGAAAAACACTGCCATCTGAACCTAAATCCATTCCAAAACAATGATCCGAAGACTCCCCACCATAGGTTTTAGAAAAGAGTACCGAGCCGTCTTGGTCTACTTTTAATAAAGCATACGCCTCTGCACCTTCAGTCAGTCCCGCAATCAAAAAATCCTGATCGTGCGATTGAATGCGATACCCCTGCGCCAAATGATCATTTAACAAAATAGTCTGAACAAGCTCACCTGTTGACGACAACTTGCAAAGCACGCCCTGACCTTCTGTAAAAAAGGTATTGGAGCGATCTTCCGCGTTTTTATATCCCACAGCAAAATATCCTTCTGGATGCACAGCCAAATGCTCGATGGCATTTGTTCCACCCAAATCAAAAGACTTTGAAAAAATAGTACTACCGGTTTCCTTGTTCAATTTGATCAGTACACTGATGTCATCAAGAGCACCGCTTATCAAATAAGCATCATCTGTTTCAATAGCTGAATTGCCCAAATTTCGACCTGGACTTCCAAATTCCTGCTCCCAAAGTTTTTCACCTTCCGCATTTGTTTTTACCACATACACTTTTGCCGAACCAGGGAAGTACCCTGTTTCACCGACCTGAAGAAAACCACCATCTGAACAGCTCAAAATATAATGTCCATGTGATTCCTCACCAGAACCATTATAAGATGTAAACCAAGATAATGTTGGAGCATCAGCAAAAGTCTCTGCTTTGCAATCAACAATAACCGCATCATCCGCATTTCGACATCCCTGCCAAGCAATTAAACCTAATAAAAACAAGCACTTTCTCATCTGTCTATTTTTCTTTTGCTAGACATAACGCAAGTAATCAGCTTTAAATTATTCACTATCAGTAGTTTCTACATCAAACCCTGCTTCATAAAAAATAGACCTGGAAGATTTACCAAGGAGTATTTGATATCCGGAAGGATCAATTTTCCATGCAGATTCATCCTCATTCCAATATGCAAGTTCTACCTTGGGAATCATAATTCGTACGGTCTCCATTTGACCGGGCTCTATCCGATCGGTCTTATGAAAAGCACGAAGTTCTTTTATGGGTTGGTCTACATTTGAATTCAAATTCGCCGTATACAATTGGATCACTTCCTTTCCAGGATAAGCCCCCGTATTTTTTACCTGGACTAGCACTCCAACGGAATCTTTATTTTCAACTAAGGTAGCTTCTTCATAGGCAAAATCCGTGTAAGACAATCCATAACCAAATGGGAAAGAAACATCAACTGCAGCCTTATCAAAATGCCTGTATCCAACATAGATGCCCTCCTCATAATTAGTATAATCCACATTTTCAATCCATTCCTCCTTAGGTTTTTCCTTCTTATCAATCATGAGCATAATAGGATTATAATCCGTTGCTACTTGTGGGAAATTGGCATTGGAGGCATGATCACTTAGCTTTATGGGAAAGGTCATTGGTAAACGACCACTCGGATTTACAGTTCCACTAAGCACGTCAGCCACAGCATTTCCACTTTCCTGGCCACCTTGCCAAGCTAAAACAACTGCATCTGCCTGTGCTATCCAGGAAGCCGTTTCTACAACACCTCCAATATTAAGCACAACAACAAGTTGCTTACCCACTTTGTGGAAGATATCACTAGCCCTTTTAAGCATATCTTGCTCTTGTTCTGTTAATAGGAAATCATCTACTTCCAGGCGATCGCCTCCTTCCCCACTATTCCTTCCTATCGTCAACACTCCAATATCAGAGCTATTCGCTAACTCATTTAGTTGCTCATCACTATAGGTGATTTCAGGAGGATCATAGGGACTTAACATACTTTGTATTCCTTCCGCCTTTACATACTTATCGGCATGAAGCGCCTTGTGATTGTCAAAATAAGATCTACTTTGAGCACTCACTTCAAATCCAGCATTCTGCAGACCCTGCTCCAATGAAATCGTATAAGCCTCATTGACATCACCTGAGCCAGTTCCACCAGATATAAAATCAAAAGAGGTGGCTCCAAGTAGCGCTACAGTCTGAACATTATTCAACGGTAAAACTCCATTATTTGTAAGCAAAACCGTCCCTTCTGCAGCTGCCTGACGAGCTATTAATGCATTGGCTTCCAAATCAGGGTTTTCACTGTATGCATAATTTTGCATCTTCCCTGATTTAAAAATCAAATCCAGAATTCTAGTAGCTGCAATATCAATCTCTTCTTCTGAAAGAGAACCTGCCTCATAAGCATCAATTAGTGCATCCCATTGACGTTTGGTACCTGGTTCCAAAAGATCATTACCCGCTCGCACCATATTCGGTCCACTTTTTCCTGCAAACCAATCCGACATAACCAAGCCCTGATAATCCCATTCACCGCGAAGTATATCTGATAATAAGCGCTTATCCTCAGCTACATATGTTCCGTTCACCTTGTTGTAGCTAGACATAATCGTCCAGGGCTGAGCATCTTTTACAATAAGCTCAAAACCTTTAAGATAAATCTCGCGCAGTGCCCGCTCAGAAACCTCAGAAGTATTTTTAGTCCTGTTCGTTTCTTGATTGTTAGCTACAAAATGCTTCACCGAAGTACCTACTCCATTGGACTCAATACCATTGACGATACCTGCTCCTATTTTCCCTGTCAATAAGGGATCTTCAGAGAAATACTCAAAGTTTCGCCCACAAAAAGGATGTCGGTGGATATTTACAGCTGGTCCTAAAATCACATCAATCCCATACTCTTTAGCTTCATGCCCCATCGCATTACCGATATCGTAAGCTAATTCTGTATTCCAGGTGGAAGAAACCAGTGTACCAATGGGGAATGCCGTACAATAAAATGTGCGGTCCTCCCCTTCTCGTTCTGGCAGTATCCGAAGACCAGCGGGGCCATCAGATAAGTTTATAGCGGGCAATCCTAGACTAGGGGTAGCCACAATAGTACCTACTACGCCCGGAATACCCTCGCCAGGTTCTAGTCTTCCCATAGCGGAGGCAATCCCAGAACCTTTTAACAAGTGTATCTTTTCCTCTACAGTCATTTGACGAAGTGCATCTGCTACCCGTACGCTACGTTCTTCCCGATCATCTTCATACAGATCCAGTTTACCATTGTCATTTCTATCCAAAAAAGTATATCCATCAACGGTAAGGAAGTTGAAAGTTTTACGTTCTTCGAAATCATGTTCAAAATCCAGGAAGTTTGATTTGGCAAATCGCCAAAAGCCGAAGCCAATGACTAGTAATAATCCAACCAAAGAAATTAAGGTGATGAGAACAGCTTTTAATATTTTTTTCATAATTAGTATATAGATGAATGCGAGATATCCTTGAGAGATTTATTAGAAAAGAAATTACTAAATACCTAAGAAATCTATATCAAAATGGCCCTGATACTTTATACCAAGACCTTAAAGGAAGAAAAATTAACGCTCAATAAAATATAACAAACTATGTGCTTCTTACCAAAGAATAAACTAATCTCAGCAGAGATCACAGAAATAAATACTGAAAAAAATGAATATATTTTTTTTACGTCGGAAGTTTTTATAGATTTGACGAAATATGTCAAATTACTTTTCCTAATCCCCCCCCTACAGGAAAGATTATTATTTATTACACGCACCTAAAGCAAAATCATAATAGTTACTAAGTAGATCAAATTCAAAAAACAGAGATCACACCCGACTCCTATTGAATTATTTAACTCAATTAATATCTATTATTATGAAAAGATTCACAGCATATTCATTTGCGTTGATCTTTGGTTTAGTTGCCTTTATCTACAGCTGTCAGCTTGATTTTAATGATGTAAATCCATCAGAAATATTAAGTCAAGACGAAGCACATGTCATAAGCTATTCCTCTGAAGCAGCTATCGATGGCAAGTACATTGTTGTATTTAAAGACGATGCGTTCCCAACTCTACAAAACAGAACAATTTCTTCTGCGAATTTTATTGAATCAAAGAAGGAACTTCAAAATCAAGCAATCTCTGTTTTAGAGAAGAACAAAATCTTTAACAAAAGCATAGAGCAAAGCTATGTTAAAGCTTTAAAAGGAATCGCTGTTGAACTAAACAGTGAAGAACTTGCAAATCTTAGCGCTGATGATCGAGTTGCTTATATTGAGCAAGATCAGATCTTTACGGTAAGTATGGGAGGACCTCCAGGAGGAGGAGGAGGCGGAGACGCTACTCAATCAACTCCATGGGGAACCACAAGAGTAGGTGGAGCTATTGATGGTACTAACGCTGGAAAAGCATGGATCATTGATTCTGGCATCGATTTGGATCACCCGGATCTAAATGTTGATGTTGCTAATTCAGCATCTTTCCTTGGTGGAAACCAGTCTACAAATCCAGATGATCAGAATGGACACGGTACGCACGTTGCGGGTACAGTTGCTGCTATTGACAATTCAATAGGTAGTGTAGGTGTTGCTCAGGGAGCTACAGTTGTTTCTGTACGTGTACTTGACAGAAGAGGAAGTGGATCTAACTCAGGTGTTATCGCTGGTGTTGACTACGTTGCAGCAAATGCTTCTTCTGGTGATGTTGCGAACATGAGTCTTGGTGGTGGTATCAGTACTGCTCTAGACAATGCAGTAGTTTCTGCTGCTGGATCAGGTGGTTGTAACTGTGCATTTGTACTTGCAGCTGGTAACGAGTCTCAGAATGCAAACAACTCTTCTCCTGCAAGAGCTAACGGTAACAATGTTTACACTGTTTCTTCAATGACTTCAACAGATAACTGGTCTTCATTCTCTAATTATGGGAATCCACCAGTTGATTATTGTGCACCTGGTTCAAGTATTTACTCTACTTACAAAAGCGGAGGCTATGCAACATTAAGCGGTACTTCAATGGCTGCTCCACACGTTGCAGGTATTCTTCTAATTGGTGGTATCACAACAGATGGTACTGTAAATGGTGACCCTGATGGTAATCCAGATCCAATTGCACATCACTAATTAATACTATTTCTAGATAATAGGGAAGGCGGACTGTCGGTCCGCCTTTTTAGAATCAATAATCACTATGAACACGACGAAAAAAAATTACCTGCTCTTATTATCCTTTCTTGAAGGTGGTGCCGTTATGGTTTGTGAATTGATTGGTGCAAAATTGCTTGCCCCATTCTTTGGAACTTCCTTATATGTTTGGGCAGCTGCATTGGCCTTAACCCTTGGAGGACTGACTTTAGGTTACTATCTAGGTGGGAAATTATCTAAAAAGTATTCCAACAATACAAACTTACTCTACATAGTACTTTCAATTGCAGGACTATTACTTGTATTGATGCCATTTAGCAGCTCTATTATTATGGATCAAACCATAAATATGTCATTGGAGGCAGGAGCAATTTGCTCCCTGTTTGTTTTCATGCTGCCACCACTGATGTTTATGGGTATGGTCTCTCCTATAATTATTAACCTGCTAACAAATGATGTGGATGCAGCTGGTAATAATGCAGGAAATGTTTATGCCATTTCCACCTTAGGAGGAATCACATTAACTTTTCTAATGGGATTTTGGATAATCCCAAATTGGGGGCTTACCTCTCCAGCAGTGATCTCAGGAATAATACTAGCTCTTTTACCTGTAATATCCCTACTAAAAAACAAAGGACTTAAGACAGCACCACTTCCAATAATTCTGGCAGTTTGTGCTTTCCTAAGTTTCAAACCAGCGAATACATTTAATGATGAATATCAGGTGCTCTATCAATCTGAGGGGATCCTGGGCCAGGTTAAAGTTGTTGATCATCCTTCCTATGATATTACCCCGGATGCAAAAATGGGGAGAGGACTAATCGTCAACAATACCCTTCAAACCTATGTTGGAGCAGACAATAACTTTCAATACAGTATTTGGAGTTGGGCCAATTATTTCCCAACAGCAGCCTCTGTATTTCCTGAAAACTCAGATGTCCTATTACTTGGATTAGGAGGAGGCACTTTAGTCAAACAACTGGACAGACTAGGCTTCAATACGGATGTAGTAGAAATTGACAAGAGGATAAGAGATGTATCTTATGAATATTTCAAAATGGACCCTTCAACTCCTGTTATTGTAGATGATGCTAGACATTATGTAAGAACTACTTCTAAAAAATACGATATCGTAATCTTTGACACCTTTCTCAGCGAAGCTGTCCCTGAGCACCTAATCACAGTGGAGGGTTTTGAGGATACTAAGAAAATACTGAACGATGGTGGTATGATCATGATCAACTTTTATGGTTTTATTGATGGTGAAAAAGGCAAAGCAGCTAGATCCGTATATAAAACCTTGAAGCATTCTGGATTTGAAGTAGAAATTCTGGCAACCCCAGGGATGGAAAACAACAGAAACCTAATATTCCTTGCAAGTAATGAAGAGATAGACTTTTCAGAGGCTAGTTTTAGTGAGCCCAACTTTGAACCTATTGAGAATCTTTATGAGCATTTTATTTCCACGCGCTTAATCGATTTTAATGACGCTAAAATACTTTCAGACAGGAAACCACAACTAGCTAAGCTTTATACAAAAGCTGCCAAAGAATGGAAAAAAAGCTACAATGCCTATTACAAAAAATATTTTATGAACTAATCAATCAAATCCAGTTTCTAATAGTTGGAGCGAACAGAATAAAAGGAGTGCATATAATTTATTGAATAAAACGTCCCAAAACCCTATTAATATTCAATGATCAGAATTAAGCACCCCACTTTTCTATATATTACTTAACTAATCTTGAGCAAGACATTTCCTTTCTTTTGACCGGAAAGCACATACTGATAGGCTTCCGAAACCTCCTCCATTTTAAACATTCGATCAATCATTGGCTTAAACTTACCAGTAGCAAGCATTTTAGAAATAAACGGAATTGATTGTTCAACTTTTATCGGAACGGGAAAGTAGACTTTCTTTTTCGTAAGCATGGTCAACAAAGGCAAATACACATTCTGAATAAACGGCCCCAGCTCTGAAGAGATATAAACCCCCTTTTTACTTAGTACCGATTTGCACTTGCCAAACGTTGATTTTCCAACAGCATCCAAAATAATGTCATATTGATCTTTGAGCTTAGTAAAATCCTCCTTCGTGTAATCTATCACTCTGTCTGCACCAATTGCAAGGACCTCATCCATATGTTCTGTTCGACAACTGGCTGTCACATGTACATCCAATGTCTTTGCAAATTGTATCAAAGCTGAACCAATTGCACCTGTTCCTCCATGTACAAAGATCTTTTGATTGGCCTTAATATTAGCTAATTGAAAAAAAGTAAATGCATAATGCGCACCCTCAAGACTGGCAGCCGCTGTATCCTTTTCAATACCCTCTGGTATCAGAAAAAGATCCCGTTCTTTGAACACTGCAAATTCTGCTTGGGACTGTGCAACTACATCCTTAAATCCAAACACCTGATCACCTGGCTTAAAGCACTTTGCATCCTTACCAACCTCTACAATATCACCTGCAAAATCTGTGCCTACAGTAGATTTTCGAGGTTTGAACATGCCTAGCACAAAGCGCATAATGAAGGGCTTTGCAGTAAGATTAGCACAATCTGTACGATTGACGGTCGTATAATCAATGCGCACTAATACTTCATCATCCTTTATTGATGGATAGGGAATCTCACTCAAGGAAAGATCCTCTGCTTTACAATAATTAGTTCTTACAACTGCCTTCAAATCAATAATTTTATACAAAAAAAAACAATTGAATTATATCGAGACTACTTATTCGACAGAATACCATTTTTTGCCTTTGAACTACTCTTTTGTAATTCTATTCCGAAATTTTAATTCCAGTGCCTATTTTATTATTTTTTGAGAATGAAAAAACATCCATTATTCAACCTTACTATATGGCTGGTTCTGCTGGTCGCCTGCTTACAATCTTGCACAAGCCTAACGGAACCCACTCCTGATAAGCTTGTTCTAATCAAAGATTATATCCCAGGGATCGATATTGACCTGAAATATTCGACTATGGAGAATTTCACAGATACGATCCTGTATCCTACAGATAGCTGTTGGTTGGCATACGGGGCTGTGCAAAACCTGAAGTTGGTGGAAGATAGTTTAAATAATATCCGTGAATATCAAGGGAAGCTTTATCCTAAAGGTCTTGGACTGAGGATATGGGATGGATTCAGACCCATTTCGGTACAATACAAAATGTGGGAAATCGTACCAGATTCCAGATATGTAGCAGATCCCCGAAAAGGATCATCGCATAACCGAGGTGGGGCTGTAGATGTAACACTCATTGACAAAGCTACCGGAGAAGAACTGCCTATGCCAACAGGATTTGACTATTTTGGAGAGGAAGCTCACCATGGTTTTCAGGGCCACAGCGAAGAGATCCTAAACAACAGAGAGCTTCTTCGAAGTATAATGGAAAATATAGGGGGATTCAGCTTATATGAAGAAGAATGGTGGCATTACAAATTTCCGCCTTCAGATGGATACCCATTGAGAGATTGGGAAGATAAGCATCATTAGTTCAAGAACTTGTTCTTATTTTCCAACACCCAAGTCAACAAGGAATTTTGCTTTTTATCCAATTTTAATTTTCGACCAATATTACTTCTATGATTTGAAACTGTCTTTTCACTTATGAATAATAAGTCTGCAATTTGAGCTGATGTTTTATGTTGTCCGATTAGTTTAACTATAGTTTGCTCTTGCTTACTTAAAACGCTCAAAATTGATTCCTGACTGTTTCTATCAACCAGAAAAGCACTCAGAGAAGGAGAAACATAAGCTCCACCATTAGACACTGTTTTTATGCAACTAATAATTTCCTCTGGAGCGCTATCTTTTAGCAAATATCCTCTGATACCTAAGTCCATGGCGCTGAGAAAAAAGCTCCTTTCATTATACAATGTAAAAAAGATCACCTTTGTTTTGGATTGATTTTCTTTAAGTTTCTTTACTACTTCTATTCCATTAAGTAAAGGCATTTCAATATCTAAAACAGCAATATCTGGTTCTTTTTGTAGTATCTCCCTAAGTGCAGTTTCTCCATCTGCTGCATATCCCAAAATTTGGAACCCATGCTGTACATTTATTATATCCCTTAAACCCTTTGATAAAACGGGGTGATCGTCTGCTGTATATATTGTTAACATTATAAGATTTTAATTTAAACAGCCTTTGGTAAATGCAGTCTTATTATTGTTCCTTTATCTATCTCAGACTCTATGGACAATTTAGCACCAATAGCTTCTGCACGTTCATGCATGGTCATTAAACCAAGGGATGCTTTTGTTTTATTATTAATTTCAAATCCTTTTCCATTATCCATCAGAATAAACTCTAATTCATTTGATGTAGTATTAGCCAATAACTTTAGAGAAGTTGCATCAGAATGTTTTACGATATTATTAATGGCTTCCTGAATGATTCTGAAGACCTGTATACTTGATATTTCATTCACATGAGCATCAACATCAACAAGTTCGTGACTACTAAAAATAGATCCACTTAATGAAGCTTTATCTACCATTCCTTCTAATGCTCTTGTTAATCCAAAAAGCTTAAGTGGTGCTGGATGCAAGTTCATAGAGATAGCTCTGGTTTCCTGAATGAGTTTATCGAAATCCTCCTTAAACGACAAATTAGTTTCCTCTTGAAAATATTGTTGCTTTAGGATAAGCATAGACTGACCGAGACCGTCATGCAGATCACTAGCCAAACGCTTTTTCTCATTTTCCTCCCCCAGCAAAATTGCTTGAGTTATCTTTTTGTTCTCTTCAATCTCTTGACTTAATCGTCTGTATTTCATAAAGACCAATAAAAAAGCGGCAATGAGAATAAAACCTGTAATTAATAAAAACTGATTTAACTTAAGCTTACTATTTTGTGCACTAAGCATCAGGATTTCATTTTTATCTTTTTCTTTTTGGTATTTGGCCTCTAGTTCGTTTACGGCCTTAAAGCGATCGGCAGAGTTAGCCTGATTTCTAAGTTCCGTTAATTGCTCAAATACCTTCAAGGCCTCCTTATATCGATTTTGATTTTTGAAAATATCGTAATACATATTGAGAATATACCGATTCTCTTTTTCAAAGGTCTCTTGATTTTGATCATTTAACTTTTCAGCGATTTGAATATACTTTAGGGCTTCTGAATAATTACCTAGCGCTTTAAATGCTCTGGCAAAATAAAAATTAGTATAAAACTTAATAAGCACATTATCCTGCGCCATGATATTATCGTAATCCTCTTTTAATACATCTATAGCTCCCTTATGATCATTCTGATAACCTTTTATTTTACTCTCCATTAGAATAGCCCGATATTTAAATTCACTACTCTCTAATTTTTGAGACAGGGACAACATGTTCTCGTTTAAAGAAACCATCTGATTCAGATAATAATCAAATGAAGTATCAACACCATTTAAAACATCCACATCTAAGATTTTGTCAGATAATTTATCCAGTGTATCACCGTAACAAACTAATTTGGTATTTAAGAAATATAAATAGCCATAGTTGTTCTCATAGCCTTCTAACTCTTTTAGATGTTTCTCCGCTTTTTCTATGTATAAAAATGCCTTATGCGACTGATCTAGACGCGTAAAAATAGTTGCAAGATTAATGCACGGTTTGTATGCATTTGAGTGATCAGCTTCATCTTCAAAGTATTCTAATGCCAGAATTTGATATCGAATTTCATCCTCTTGCAATCCTCTGAGCGCACTTAGTGAACCCTTTTTCAGATAAACCAGCGCAACACCTTTTCCCCAATCATTTTCCACAAATAGTTCTTTTGCGATATCCAATAAAGAGTCCGCTCTGTTTAACTTTCCAAATTGCATTTCCGCATATCCTAATTGATGATAAACTTCCGCTCTGTAAAGCGTTTTTTTCTCACAACGTTCTGTAACCTCCAAGGCCTTTTCTAAAGAAAATAAACAAGTGTCTCTACCTTGTTCTATTAATCTAATAACCTGAGAGGTCAGAGCAAGAACCGAATCCTGTGGAGACATTTGGGACTCCTTTTCAGATCTGTTCTTATCAGCACTATTTGCACTTAAATCAAACGATAAACACATAAAAATCAAGGAGAAAAGACAAGCTAAACACTTCATAATGAATTTGTTTTGAGGATTTGAGGTAAAATACTCAAAACAAAGGGGAAAACAACTAATATAAATACATATAAAAAACATAACCTAACTAGATCAGTATGACACTAAGGCCATACTAATCTGAATTACTTAGGTATATACCCTATTATTTATCTTTTTGGTTTTACAACCATATCTTTCTTTTCTCTTATCACTTGATAGTCTTCAAATCCTTTACGTACACCTTTCACCTCCCAGTCAAAAGAATAATTACCCGTTCCACCGTATAATTCTTTCACCTTAAATCCTTCTGTCGTCTTTTCAATTACAGCCAGACCAAGAGACTCGGCAGAAAGTGGCGATAGCATTACCGTCATTCCTTCCTCTGCAATCACTAAGGTATAATGATCAGAAAAAGGAACAAAAGCCTCACCATTTACTAATTGTGCAGTTCCTCGCTCATACGCCCCTGCTTCAGGCCCTTCCAAACTGGCATACCAGATCTCCTCTTCTTCGTTTTCAGGATGATCCATTCGGAAATTCTTCACATCGGCAAAAATAAGTCCATCACCATTTGTATCGATAGCTAATCCAGCCTGAGCATTTTGATTGGCGTCATAAATGGCGATCCCACCATATTCACTGCTTGCAGATGAAACATTAAGGAGCGTATTAAGTGAAGATGCAAAAAACGTACTCACAGAACCCATACCCAATGTAGCATCTGTGGCCAATTGAACAGTAGCATTATTGCCAAATTGATTCGTTATGTCAATTCTACCGCCACCCGCAGATGTTTTTGTTAGGTCGATCAATGGTTGATTGTTGTTACGAATAGCAATTAAACTTTCATCTGCATCAATAATAACTTGATTATTGTTTCCATTAAAAGGCTCTTTTAGCGTCAGTGATCCATCTCCCAAGGAAGCTACTTCTGTACCTGATTTATATAAAGAAATAGTCCCTTGTCCCCCAATTTGACTGTAGGAATTTGAAGAAGATCCACTTCGAAACATACCTTCACCGTTGACATAAAGCGCTGCACCCGTTGTGTTGTTGGAAAAATTATCGATTCCTACATTGACCTTACCATCATAATAAATAGCATTTGCAGAGGTATTCTCTGTCCACTTTCCTTCTGCTATAGATACTGCATTGCCATTTGAAATGGATAATGTATTGTTGGAAAAGGATAGATCTTGCAATTCATTAGAACTACTAAAGTCTCCATCTCTAACATTGAAAGTCGTTGAATTCCCATCGGTAATAGTTACCGTCACATTATCCCCGGATTTTGAATTAGACAATTCCTGAAGCTCATTAGTAGGATCAGCATCTGCATCCTCTATATTAAATGAAACCCCTGTTCCATCCGTGATATTTAAGTCCACATCAGTCCCAGCTGTATTTATGCTTAGATTTTGAATCTCATTGGTAGGATCAGCATCCGCATCAGTACCACCCGTTGGGATAGAAATCGTATTTCCATTTGAGATACTCAATTGATTCCCATCGATACTTAATGATTGATTGTCCGTATTGACTGCGGAAGTATTTACAGTTAAAGGACTCAAAGCCGTTCCATTGCCACTCAAGGTATTATCTGAATTTACGGTTTGACTTCCCCAATCATCTCCAGAAACCCCTCCTCCAGCATTAAACGCATACATTGCATAGGGTACGGCCATTAATTGGGTAATGCCCATTTGAGTATAGTCATTTCCATTATTTTCATCCAAATCAACTCGGATAAAATGCTTATCAGCAGACCAGTCAATCGATTCAAAATCTCCGACATCGGAGCTTCCTGTTCCAATTTGAAGACTTAAGATACCTTCGGTACCTGTGTATACTGCACTATGTGATTCTCTGTAAAGGATATCTCCATTTGAGCTACCTTTCAATATCCAAAAGCGGAGACTAACAAAATCATCTTTAATAATCTCACCATCCGAATTTTGAACGACAGCCTGATAATTAAATCCTTGATCAGATTGTGCGAAGGATAATCCTGCGCAAAAGAGGAGAATGAGTACTATATAATTTTTCATAATTAGGGAGATTTAAAGTTTAATAAAAGAAATAGATTCAGCAATCGAATTGCTTTTTAGGCTCAGATAATAGACACCTGCAGGTATATTTTCCATTTCAAAAGACCAAGTATCCTGGATGAACTGCCCTTGCAATATTTGCACCCCATTGATATTTATAATCTCATAATAAACAGGGGTTTGATACGCATTGAGTTCTATTTGAAAAGCTCCATTATTTGGATTAGGATACAGGCTTATAGAATTTGTCTTTTCTGGATTTTGTGTAGAAGTATTTATTTCTTCGAAGGGTGTATGAAATCCCTCAAACAAATGTACTGTATTTGAATAAGCTGTAATCATAGGCTCACCAATTGTCCAGGAGATACCAATACCAGATGAAAAACTTGTTCCTGCACTGCCTATTATTTCTTTTTTTAGTATTTGGGCGTGAGCCAAATCACTTACCAATAAAAAAAACAAAGTAAAGAGTGTGATTCTTTTCATAACACTTGGACTTATTTTGTTTGATAAAAATTAATGACAATGAATTCTACTTGGAGTTTTGGAACATCATGTTACATGAATTGAATCCTGTATTTAATAATTGGGATTTTCTCCAGCAGGCAACCACTTTACCTGATTGGTACTTAAGGTTGCTTCAGAACCATTGAAGTGCCTACTAACTATTTCCTTTTGCCATAAAACAACAGATGTTCCAGGATACAAGGTGTAATACTTCTTTTCCACTTGCTTCTTATTTTTTATAGATTCTTTTGTTTGAGAAAACAAGGATCTGTACTCTGTACTTGTAGATGCACCAATACCAAAGAAGCTTCCCTCCAAGCCACCGGACAATGTAACTTCACTTTCATTAGTTGTCGTTGTTCGGCTATAGGAACCAATCTGAACAGACTTTTCAAGATAAATTGATGTATTCGTTTTATTCTCCTCTGATTCAATCATCTTCCACCTAGAAGAAATACTTAAGGGGGAAAGCAAATCTAAGGTGCGGCCATTGCGGTCTACCGCCTTAAACTTTGTATTTTGATTATCTCCGTCATATATGACTAGTGCTGTTCCATTACCGGGCATATCCGACCCTCCATGAGGATGCCAATAGCGTCCACTTTTGTGTTGTATGGTCTTGGTCTCAGGGTTGATTCTAAACTGAGTACCTTCATACTTTCCAGTCCAGAATCCCAACAAAGAACCATTGCCAGAATTTATACTTGATCCTCTTGGATGTACAGTTAATTGTGGGTTTATTGCAGAAACCAAATACCCCCAGTTTCCTTCTTCTGCATATTCAATGTAAAAAGCAGCTTGCTCACTTACACCATCATACAACACTAAATCAACACCTTGACCAGCTACTCCACCACTTGGATGCAGAAATTTACCTGAGGTTTGGTGCTGAATATAAAACACTTGAGAGGTCCTGCTCTGTGCAATAATACTATTGAAAGGGAATAAGACAAAAGCAATAACCAAATGAGTAAAAAACAATCGAAGAGTATTCATAACAATAAAGATTAAGGGTTTAAATTCCTGAAAAACAATAACTAAAGCATATATTTTAGTTATGTAAATGTAGAATCAAACTACTTAGTCTTTTATAGGGTCTAGACCTTATTAGACATAGGGTTACCCCTCATTTTTAGATAAATAAACTTGTAAAAAAAGAAAAGTGCCAACTTACAATCAAGTAAATTGGCACTCCTATTTTTTTATTAGTAGTGATTTATTAGAACTAGCTATACGCTAAATAAATATCAAAGTTCAAACTTAGATCTCCATTCACATCCTCCGGAATGATCTCTTTGATCCTAAGTGCTGCATTTTTATCTGAAGCCCATTTGTCTGAAGCAATATGTGGATCCCCTTTAAAGTAAAGTTGAGAGACCAACTCTTGATGTCCTTTTGCAGTTACTCTAAAATGGATATGCGCAGGTCTGTATTCCTTACCATTCAAATATTTACCAGGGAAGATCGTGTAAAAGGAATAATCACCTTGATCTGTGGTCATCTGCTGTGCACGCTGATTAAAGTCCTTAGATTCATTATCATAATTCCCTTCCGAATCACAATGCCAAATCTCTACTTTCGCATTGGTTAAGGGAGTCTCACAATCTCCTGCAAATACTCTACCTTTCACAGTGATTCTATTGCCCGCTAGATCCGGACTGGTCAAATCAGATCTCATCGGAGCATCTGGTCTGTAGAAAGGCCCAAGTATGTCACTTGTCGTTTTACAATCCCCAGAAAATTTCCCATCCTCCGCTTTCACTACTGAGCCAACCATTGACATTCCAAGCACTGTCAAAGCAGAGCGTTTTAAAAACATTTTTCTATTCATAGATAAAGATTAAAATTGGTTACAGAGGCAAAAACTCTACTTTCTATGAAATATTATGTATAGACAATAAATAAGAAGCTTTTTTATCAAAAATTAGCATAATATTCCTTTTCCCATGACCAATTTAAATGATTGGAATAATAGAATTGACACTAATTAGAAAGGAATTTCAACAAATAGGAAAGTACCTCTTCTGCTTGTTCCTCTTGCACGAAATGGCCACAGTCCAGGCGATGCACTTGAGCTTTGGGAAGTCGCTTTTCCCATTTTTCCAGGTAATTAGTTGTGATAAATTCATCCTTGGTTCCCCATAGTATCAACCAGGGTTTATCTGCTAAAACATCCATCGATTCCCATTGCTGCTGATACCAATCCGATGAACCAACAAGCGATTGACCAATGCGCAATAAAGATCTACGAGAATCCTTACTTGGAAATGGCTTTATATAATGCTTGTGGATATCCTTACTCAAATGAGACTTGTCGTAAAATCCTTTTTTCAGTAACACCTTCGGTGAGAAATTCATCGATAAATAGAGAAATCTGCCCATCCAACCGTTAAGTATCTTATCAACCTTTTTTGCTTCAGGATTACTTTTTGTCTCCCATAGCCAAGTATTGAACAGGACCACCTGTTTGATTCTTGTAGAATTGACAATAGCAGAAGACAGGCCTATTGGACCACCAAAATCATGGACGACAATAGTGATATTTTGCAGATCCATTTTTTCTATAAATTCAGACAGATGCTCAGCATGCACTTGAGGTGTACCTTCAAAATCAATCGGTTTTTCACTTAGCCCAAACCCTAGGTGGTCAATCGCAATACATCTGTAGGAAGCAGATAGGTTTTTTATCAAATCTCGATATAAAAAAGACCAGGTAGGTGTACCATGCACAAAAAGAACAACCTCCCCTGTTCCTTCATCCACATAATGCATCGATCCATGCTCCAAATCTATATAATTTGATTCAAATGGATACATTTCTTTATCCAACCAATCCTGACTATTTGCGTTTACGCCCATACCTAGTATTATAAAAAACAATAAAATCCTGTTCATTAATTCTTTTTTACAAAGGTCGCTTGTTCTGTAAACATAAAACTTGGTATAGACCAAGATTAGATCTTTATCTTACCCATAAGCTTACTGAAATTACTTGCATCCATTCTTAAATAAGAGGCTAGATCCTTTTGAGATACCATCTGCAGTAAGTGAGGACTTCTGAAAGTAAAATTCTTAAAACGAGTCTCCATATCTAAGACCGTCATCTCAAAGTATCGATTCAACATATCGATAAGCAAGAGCTCTGTTGCTTTTCTAAAAAGTGTTTCAATTGGTCTATAGGCCTTCAATAAACGTTGATGCTCTTCAAAAGAAATTCTAAGAAATTTACTCTCGGTTATAGTCGTAAGAAAATACTTGGAAGGACTTTGGGTTAGGAAGGATTCAGGGATTCCTGAAAAGGAAGGGAAGTAGGTAAACGCTATGATTTGCTCCTTTCCATTATTCAAGTAATATGATTTTTGCACTCCCTCTAATACAAAATACATGTAACGCTCAACATCCCCTTCATAAGTCATGATCGTCTTCTTAGGAACTTCATAAGGCTGCCAGGCTTTTAGATATTCATCTAAAATCTCTTCTTCCACTTTATGAATTTGATCGAAAAAGGCTTTCATAACTTGAGTTTGGTCTATAGCTAAAATAAAAAAGCAGCAGACATAAATAATCATGTCTGCTGCTTTTTTTTGCTAGAACCAAGTGCTTTTACTGTTTAACAAACTTCTGGGTCAACATTAGATCCTTCCCTTCGATTTGCACAAAATATACACCAGGCGTCATTTGTCTGGTGGATAAATCCACATGATGTTCCCCCATATTAAAGAACTCGCCATTTCGTAAAGTTCTGACCAACTTACCATTGGTATCGAAAATTCGAATATTCAAGGCCTGTCCCTTCGTTAGGTTAAATCCGATTAGAGAATGATCCGCAACTGGGTTTGGCATAATCGGATACAACTCACTACCATCTCTTATCCATTTGTGGGACACTGATGTTGGATCGTTGAATACAATATCTTCATCACCTGGTTGATAAACCACAAAGCCTATTGGCAAATAAAACATCTCATCCGTGGTCCCTTCTCCCCAGGTAACAAATTGTGGTGGATTACTTGGATTGTTAGGATTAGTAGAGGTATTATCATAACTGGCAACTGCGTGAATGACTGTTCCTGCCGGAGCAACCATATATCGGTCAAAGTAGTAAGATCCTTGCCAGTTGAAATCCCATTCCGGTATATTTATAAGATTCACAACTTCACCTCCAGGCTTCTCCATCCAAATCTCCCAGTGCTTACCCAACAGGTGCATGTGAGGAGCAATATTGACCAAACTTACATCTATTGGAACAGTATAAGTTCCATGAAATTCTTTAACGGTATTTGCAGGAATCACGAATGGCTGACTTACAAATGGTTGCACAGGCACCATAATCTCGCTGTATAATTCACGCTCTAGAACCTCTTCCTCTTCATCCATAAAGAAGATATTGATCTTCGACTTATCCGATTCATCTACTGGCCAAGGTGCATAGTGCAATTGCAAGACGATATCTGCTCCTGCATGTAAGGTCTGCCCTACCCCATCCGGATAACGAATTGGCTTTTGTCCAGGTACGTAACCTGGAAATTGCTTTTGATCCAGAATACTGGCTGGTCCACCATTTGAAAAACTACCAAAGCCATCGAACCCGTACTCTGGTGTTGCAGCATCATTTTCTGCTGCATCTCCTGTCAAATCCTCAAAAACCAATGCATGGTGCACAATTTTTGAATTACCTGGTCTAAACTCAACTGCTTTTATAATCTTATCTTCTGCCAGATTGGTTGGTAATACAAAGTATCTGTAATCATCCTCATAATTACCAGTATGCATCCATTCCTCAGCCATTTCCAGTACTAAATCCGGTTCTCCCAGCACAGAGCCTGAAGGAAAATCAGGAAACGAAGGTTCATCAGCTGGGTTACCCTGTGGCATGCCATCAGCTACCCAATCAGAGATTTTCTGAATCTCCTCATTACTTAGATAATACTCTCCTAAAAAACTTGAATAATCCGGATTCGGTTGCCAAGGAGGCATAAGTCTATTCTCAGTAACATACTCTATCATTGCACCCCATGACTTTACCTCTTCATAATTGGTAAGTGCCATTGGTCCGATCTCTCCATCTCGGTGACAGGTCGAACAATTGGTATAAATTATCTCAGCAATATCTGCTGAATAGGTTACCTGACCGAAACTTGTTCCAGCCAGGAGCAACATAAAAAGGGATAAGAAATGGGTTTTCATCGTTTATATTTTCAATGATTTAAATAACAACCAATAGCTTTAGTTTGCTTAACAGGAATAGCCTCTCTATCCACTATTGCCTGTAGAACTGTTCTAAGATCTCTCGAAGTGACTACTCTCCTTCGAACACCTACATCTGCGTAAGAATTATCTATCCGTCCTTTATAAAGAACTTCTTGCCGCTTCTCGTCATAGACGATTACCTCCGGAGCAACCTCCGCTCCGTAATAAACCTGCTTCAATTTACTACCGTCCAGAAAATAAGGCATATTCAACTCATAATCAGACATAAAAGCAATTATTTTTTCTTCAGAGGACAAATCTCCTGAAAAATAACTCCTAAACTCAAATCCAGCCTTACTAAACTGCTCTACATTATATTTGATCTCCCCTGAAATATTCTGACTAATGCGGCATTCTTCCAATAAAAAGAAATTCACAGAAATACTATCTGAATAGTCTTGTCCAAAGGAACAAATCGACAAGAACGAAAAAAGAAAAAAACAAAGCATCTTATTCATAATCAAGTCCAAATTATTCAGAAGTTTTTGTCTATTCATTAACAAAAGATAATTACCAACAGCTTTTAGACTAATAGTCACCCTTAAAGTTTAAAGTAATTATAAAAGTTATTAGAAAAAGCCTAAATAATCATACACCCTTGCAAACCAGAAATCAATTAACTAAAGAACAACAAAGTATATATTAATAGATGTAACCACCAGATTTCAACTAAAAAAGATTAAATTTCAAGATCCTTTTCTGATTATATTAAACCTCCTAGAAAAAAACAGGTCTGTTATCAATAGACATTTAATCTATACCTATGAAGCGCATCTTATACCTTTTATGCATCCAAACCTTATTGCTTGGCAATATCTATGCCCAGCAGTTACCAGAAGAAATGAAAATATCTCCTGATGGCAGACGACTGACTCTAGGCGGAAATCAAACCACCGGCTTTTATGATGATACCCAAGTAAAGCTTATTGAATTAGAATTCGACCAATCAAACTACTGGGACTTACTAGATGAAGACACTCCAGCAAAGCTAATTTACGAAGGGGAAGAATATGATGGAGTTGGTGTTCGATTCAAAGGGGCAACTTCGGATTTCATGAATAATACCCAAAAGAAATCCTTTAATATTTCTATAGACTACAGCTATGAAGATTTAGATATACAGGGTTATCAAACCACTAACCTGAATGGCGGATTTCAAGATCCTTCAAACCTTAGAGAAATATTATTCAACTGGATCGGCAGACACTACAACCCTAGTCTAAAGACCAATTTTATCCATTTAAAAATCAATGGTGAAAATTGGGGTGCATACTCCAATGTTCAGCAACTGAATAATGATTATATCCGGGAATGGTTTCTGAACGATAATGGAAGTCGTTTCAGATGTACAGATCCTAATTTTGAACCCGGTCAGGGTCCACCACCACCGCCACCACCAGGACCCTGTCCAGGCGGAATGGGAGGTCCGGGAAATCCCAGTGGCTGGGGAGGAGGTCCTTCTTCCTTGAATTGGTTAGGTAGCGATACCATAGTTTATCAAGATTATTACGACTTAAAAGGAAGTGACCGAGCGGATCCATGGGGCGATTTGGTTACAGCAATCGATAAATTGAACAACCTGCCAACTGATCAACTAGCAGATTCCTTAGGCCAGTACTTTGATATGGATAAAACCCTTTGGTACTTGGCTCATGAACTAATGCTAACCGATGAGGACGGATATATTTACAAGGGTAGAATGGATTATTATGTGTACTATGATGATGCTACTGAAGTTTTACTTCCATTAGAATACGATGGGAACAGTACTATGGAAATGAACCTGGTCAATTGGTCTCCTTTTAAACGATCTAATGATGCTTGCTTCCCATTGATGAACCGAATAATGGCTGTTCCGGAGTTCAGACAACGCTATTTGGCGCATTGCCGAACCCTCATAGAAGAGTACATGGATATCGACCTAATCCATGCGAAAATTGATTTCTATGCAGACCTGATCAATGACCTGGAGGCAGATGACCCAGTTGGTGATCAACTATTCAGTTATAATCAATTTTTAGATGGCGTTGAAGAATTAAAGGACTTTTTCGTTCAAAGAAGAAACTTCCTTTTAAATCACAATGCTATAAACCGAACTCCACTGGATATTTCAGCTGTTTCCTATTCAACGAATGGAGTGGAATTTCAGGTACCTGAATCAAATGAAGAAGTATCCGTTCAGGCAACTATAAGTGGTGGAGATATTCAGGCTGTTCAGTTATACTATGGGGAAGGTCTTATGGGGGCATTCCAAAAAGTACTTATGTTTGATGATGGTCAGCATAATGATGGAGCAGCAAATGACGGTATATATGGGGCAACTATTCCAGCTTTTGGGGAAGGATCCTATGTTCGATACTACATTGAAGCAATAAAGGCAGATAATGTTGGAACCCGCTCTTATGAACCCGTGGGAGCAGAGCACGATGTCTTCCTATACCGTGTACAAATCAGTACATCTACTCAAGAAGATATTGTCATCAATGAAATACTGGCTTCAAATACTGAAACAGTAGCTGATCAGGATGGGGAGTTTGACGATTGGATTGAACTTTATAATGCGACCAATCAGACCATTGATCTGTCTGGGTATTACCTCTCCGATAATTTTACAAATCTAAATAAATGGGACTTCCCAGAAGGGACAACTATAGATGGAGGATCTTACCTTATCATATGGGCGGATGAAGATGGTTCACAGGATGGTCTTCATGCTAACTTTAAACTTTCTAAGGATGGAGAAGAACTCTTTTTATCCAGTCCTGATGAAGTCATATTAGATCAAGTGATATTCGGTCCGCAGGAAACGGATTTGGCTTATGCAAGATCACCAAATGGAACAGGCGACTTCGTAATAAAGGATCCTACATTCAATGATAATAATGATAATGCTGTCAGTGTAGTCAATATCGAACAATCAAGCTTAACATTGTCGATTTATCCGAATCCAGCTAATACACAGTTACATGTTGATTTAAATAGCTTGGACAAGGATACCTACAGACTTGAAGTGTTCAACACCTTGGGACAACGAATCCATCAAAAGGATATTAGCCAAAAGACAACCTTAGATTGTAGTTCCTGGCCAGCAGGTAGCTACTATATCAAAGTAAAAGATAAGGTGCAAAAAATAATCAAACAATAAATGCATAAGGATCTAAAGCCGTGATGAGCTTTAGATCCTTTTTTATTGCAATGGTATTCCTTACAAAAAAGTAGCCCAGTAAACAAGACACTCTTTAAGATTTCAAACTCTCCACAGCAGCTTTCATATCAACTACAGGAATAGTATCATAATCATTAAATGGAAGAATAGGTCCCATCCAAGCGGTGACAGCCGCCATAGAATCTGCCTCTATTAATAAAAACAGCTTGTGAGCACCCGCATTTACTGTACATGAAATCACTTTTACATCGTGCGCTTCGGCACCCATTATTGTCTGCACAAAAGTATCTCGTTTAGACTCATCGTGAGCATAGCATGTGGCATGTGTATGTGTTGCCGTAATATGAAAAATCATAAGAATTGAATTAAGTTTTGAAGTAAATAAGCGAATGTATAAAACTGAATATCTCCTAATTACTACCTCTTAAATAGTAAATCAAACTGCCTCAGACATTCACTTGCTAAGGTTAGTTTTATAATCCTTACAAACTTGATTATTCTATAAACAACCCATATACTCGGTAAAGCAGTCAAAATCTCTAGATTACTAAGAATCAATCACTTGCATTTAACAATTAAATTACAAAACCTTGACTTTCAAAAAACCCACAAACAAATGATTATCAGTAATTTATAGGTGCTAATATTACTAACTCAACCTATTCACTATGTTATTTAGAAAACTTCCACTCGCAATTTTTGCATTTTTACTTAGTGCAAATCTTTCCGCACAAACCTGGATTAACTGGGACTTCACGGTTCCCTCTGGTCAGGAGATGGCTGTGATGCAGGGCTTTGATAAGTTTATGAAATCAGAGACTGGACAAGGGCTTGCAATGGCTGCATTGACATCAAATATGCTAGGTCCTGGAGACTGGACACATTCGTTTACCGTTTGGCACGATGACATTGACAAACTGGCACCATTTATGGATATGAATGTTGTGATGGCCAATAAAGATTTTCAGGAAGTATTTATGATGTTTAATACACTGGGCATAGAGCCTGCAAATTCAGCAACAGGAACGCATATGATGAGTACGGCATTAAAGGGTGGTAACTCATTTCAATCTATTTGGTTTCTAAAGGCCAAAGACCCAATGGCATCTGCAACTGCTTTTGGAAAGATGTCTGGAGCTATGCAGGGTTTCTTTGACAAGCATAATGTACAGGTTTCATTCGGTCAGATTGCTTCGGGAAATCGAGATGGAGAATCACATTACGTGATTGCATCCTTTAAAGACTACAAAACCTTTATGCAGGTTTCCAATGAGGCTTCTCAGCAAGAAGCTTTCCAAACCTGGTTTATGGAAACTGCAGAAGACGAAAACACTAGAACACTAAGTCGTCAGGCTATGGCACTTTGGAATGTACCAGAGTAATTGGGATTCTAATCCAACAAATAAAAAACCAGTGTCAATGGCACTGGTTTCTTTATTTACAATCGTATACTTTATTCCTCGTAGGACCAAAATGCATCACCGTGCATCACCTCAGGTGGACCTGCAAAATAGTCTTTCAAACCGACCATGATTTGCCCAAACTTTTCTTCCGCATTTGCTACTTGTTCTGCATTGTCATACTCCGAAACAGCTATGACTTCAGTATCCGAAACGCCAATGAGTCTAACATGATGTAGACCTTCAATTGAAGCCATTAGATCTTCTTTTGTTTTAAGGTAATCAATCATTTGTTGACGTACCCCTGCTCTGTGAGATACTTTCGTTATTCTGTAATACATGCTATTAGTTTTTATTAAGTTGATACACATAATATAACACATTTAACAATCAGAATAACAAGCACTTGCAAAATAAAACCTATTTAGGTATATTATTTTTTATACGCTGATAGATAGGACAATCTGCTGCATGTGCTCCTTCCAAATAACCGGTACTCATTAGGAATTCCTTTGTAATTTCACCACCAGTAAATTTGAAGGTTTTTTTAAATAATTTAACCCACTCCCCGTGACTTAAAGGATGATGACTATCCAACCATTTTTTAAAAGAGCCGTAGGTCTTTTGAAGTTCAAGAATTTGATTCGCGTTATAAATTGCAGCTTTGACTTTGAGTTTGTTTCTAATGATACCTGCATCTGATAGTAATCTTGCTTCATCTTCAGCATCAAAGGCAGCAATTTTTGCAATATTAAATTCAGCATAGGCTGCTCTAAAATTATCCTGTTTCTTAAGGATAGTATCCCAGGATAGTCCAGCCTGATTAATTTCTAACAGGAGTCTGCCGAATAATTCATCATCGGATTCTATAGGAAATCCATATTGCGTATCGTGATAGATTCGGTGAATATTATCAGCCTCCAGTTCACAAACGTAGGTACAGTAGGAATTTTGGATTTCCATGCAAGTTCATTTTTCATTAAAATAATGAAGAAATCATTATGTAGGTATCAAAGCATCTTTTATTTAATGACACCTTCCATACTCTGTTCTAATTCACGGGCATATCTCAAGAACTCATCAAGCTTCATTTCCTTGTGAAAGACCATACCATG